>JAOUPN010000108.1 GCA_029879905.1 Nitrospira sp.
GGCGTGATGGTCAAGGAATCGATCCCGGCCGATCCCACGGGGGAAGTGTGGAGCCTCGTCCAATCATGGTCAGGATGGGACGCGCCGGAGAAATATCGGGGCGTTTGGATGACGGCGGATCGCGCACGAGCGCTGCTGGTGGTCGAGACGAAGGGCGGTGGGTTTGATGTCGATATCCAGGAATCGATTCATGATGCGATCCGTGGTGCGTTTCGTGAGGCGGCGGGTGTAGCCGGTTCGACGGCACAGATTGTGATGAGCGGGCCAAGTGTCTTTGCCGTTGAGATCCAGCGAGCGATCGAGGCTGAAGCCTATTGGCTGTCGACGATCGCAGGGATTTCGGTCGTCTTGTTTCTTCTCTGGAGCTTCCAGTCGTTGAGGCTGGTCTTGCTCAGCTTGATTCCGATTTCCACCGGGATCGTGGCCGGCATGATCGCGGTGAACGAGTGGTTTGGGTTTGTTCATGGCATTACGTTGGGGTTCGGTGTCACGCTATTGGGGGTCGCAGACGACTATCCCATTCACCTGTTCAGTCACATGACGGATCGCGAGTCTGCTTCGGATGCGATGCGGATGATTTGGCCGACGATGCGATTGGGAGTGCTCACCACCGCAATCGGGTTTTCAGCGCTTCTCTTGGCGGGCTACCCGGCTCTTGCGCAATTGGGCCTCCTGGCAGTTGTGGGGCTTCTGACGGCTGCATTCGTAACGCGGTGGATCTTACCGGCGTGCATAGGTTCTCCTGTCATGCCGCGAAGAATCGGCATGGGATTGCTTACGAAGGCCGGTTACTTGCGGAACGTGTGGGCATTCGCTCCGATTGCGCTCGTCCTTGCGGTATCCGTCTTGATATGGTCTGATACTCCTTTGTGGCAGGAAGATGTGAGCAGTCTGAGCCCGCTGTCGGATGCCAAAAAACAATTGGATCAGCAATTGCGACAGGAATTGGGTGTGCCGGATGTGCGCGATGTGCTCGTGATCGAGGGCGCTGTCGTCGAAGATCTGCTGCAGAAGGCGGAGACTGTCGCCGAGAAATTAGACGATTTGCACCAGAACCAAGCCTTGGCAGGGTATGACATCATCTCTCGGTATGTGCCGAGTCATCGTGTGCAGCGTGAGCGGCAGCAGGCGTTGCCAGAGCGAACAATTCTTGAACGGAATCTCCAGGCGGCATTGAAAGGCTTCCCGTTTGCCCAGGGGTTGTTTGAGCCGTTCCTGAATGATGTCGAAGCAGCTCGAAGTCAGAGACCGGTGAATCAAGACACGTTTGCAGGAACGATGTTGGGGATGAAATTGGAATCGCTGCTGTTCTCTCAGCACGATAGATGGATGGCGGTCGTGCCGTTGCGCGGGGTTGTTGATCGATCCGCATTCGCGACGAATGTGGAGCAATGGAAAGACGACGGGGTCAGGTATGTGGATCTGAAGGAGGAGTCGAACCGCCTGATGACCGCATATCGTGATCGAACAGTGGAGTTACTGGGATGGGGGCTGGCAGCGATTGCCATCATTTTAGCCTTGGGATTGCGGTCGATCCTGCTTGTCGGACGGGTGCTTGCTCCGATCCTATGCTCACTCATCGTGGTTGCTGCCGTTCTTCTGGGGGTGGGAGAGTCTCTCTCACTTTTTCATGTGGCGACATTGTTGCTTGTGACCGGGTTAGGACTCGATTATGCGTTATTTCTCAACAGGCCAGAAGGGACTGATGCCGAGCGGATGAGGACATACTTCGGACTGTTGGTGTGCAGTATGACGACCATTCTGGTTTTCGGAGTTTTGGCTTTCTCGGAAACACCTGTGCTCCATGCGATCGGTGTGACCGCGGCATGCGGGTCGGTGTGTTGTCTCGTGTTTGCGGGGATGATGGCGAGGAGAGAAACCCATGCCGTCTAACGTTCAGCGTATGGCTCCTCTGGCATTGTCCGCCTATACGCTGGTCACGGCGAACGGTAGGGGCGTTGTTCCTGTCCTTGAGGCTCTGCGCACGCGCCGATCCGGTCTGACAAGCTGTGACTTTGAGGACGTGGCGCTGAAAACTCACATCGGGCGAGTGGCGGGACTTGAGGATTTTGTACTCGATCATGAGTTGCAGCCGTTCGATTGCCGCAACAACCGACTGGCATGGCTCGGCCTTCAACAGGACGGGTTTCCCGTTGCGGTGGCGGAAGCGAAACAGCGCTACGGCGCCCATCGCATCGGCGTCATTATGGGGACCAGTACGTCGGGTATCCTTGAGACGGAGCATGCGTATCGCGAGCGTGATCCTCAAACGGGCCGACTTCCTGGTTGGTACACGACCCGCTATCGGTATACGCATAATATGTTTTCGCTGGGGCATTTCGTCAGGACATGTCTTGGTTTGCAAGGGCCGGCCATGGTGGTTTCGACGGCCTGTTCGTCCAGCGCAAAAGTGTTTGCTACTGCCGCTCGATTTATGCAAACGGGTTTGTGTGACGCAGTAATTGTGGGAGGTGTCGATAGTCTGTGTCATACGACGATGTATGGATTCTCGGCCCTGCAGTTGCTTTCGGCTGACCCGTGCCGTCCCTGTGACGAAGATCGTGACGGGCTGTCGCTTGGTGAGGCTGCGGGGTATGCCTTACTTGAGTCCGGTGATCGGCGAGGGGGGCGTGAAACAGTGGCGCTTCTGGGTTACGGTGAGAGCACGGATGGATATCATATGTCGCATCCTCACCCTGAAGGAGCCGGAGCTGTTCGAGCCATCCACGATTCATTGGCCCGCGCGGGGATTCGTCCCGAAGCGGTGGAATACGTCAATCTGCACGGAACGGCGACCAAGGCCAATGATTCAGTGGAGGACAAGGCTGTCTTCAGTGTATTTGGTGCGCGCCCGGCATGCAGCTCCACGAAGGGATGGACCGGCCATACGCTGGGTGCAGCCGGTATTACGGAGGCCATTATTTCGGCGCTGTGCCTTGTGCATGGCTTTATTCCCGGGACGCTCAATTGCCGGCGTGTGGATCCCTCGTTGAACAGCCGTATCCTTCGTGAAAACCAGGTCGGCTCATTGTCCTGTATCGTGAGCAATATCTTCGGATTCGGAGGGAATAATTGCAGCTTGGTGCTGGGGAAACTGTAATGCGTGTCTCAATTTACGGCATCGGTCTCCTGGCCTCAGGCCTCGAAGGCTGGGGTGCAAGCCGCGAGATTCTCGCAGGCCACAAGCCCTATCAACACGGAGTCGTGCCGGATCCTGAAGCGATCATTCTTCCTCCGAATGAGCGGCGCCGTAGCAGTGATGGCGTGCGATGGGCCGTACAGGTGGCACAGGAAGCAATCAATCAATCGGGTTTGGATCCGCGCGACGTGCCCACCGTCTTTGCGTCGTCCGGAGGAGAGATGGGCGTGTTCGATCAACTTTGCCGAGTGTTGGCGTCTGAAGATCGCCGGGTGTCGCCGACTTTATTTCATCAGTCGGTGCACAATACGGCTGCAGGGTATTGGGGAATTGCGACGAGCGGCCAACAGTCTTCAACGGCGTTGTCGTGCTACGACGATTCCTTTGCTGCCGGGTGGCTGGAAGCCAGTGCCCTCGTATGTTCGGAGCAGCGGCCGGTCTTGTTGGTGGCCTATGATATGGTGGTTCCGTCTCCGCTTGACGAGGCACGCCCGATCGCTGAGGGGTTTGCCGTCGCAATCATATTAGGTCCGCCGTCCGATGCGTCCATGGCGACCGTGCAGACGAGTCTGGAAGAGGCAGCCGGCGATGATTCCCTATGTCGCTCCGAGCGGAAGTTGGAACAGTTACGGCAGGATAATCCAGCGGCCAGGTCCTTGTCCCTTCTCTGTGCGATTGCCGAGGCTGTTCCAAAAACAGTGAAGCTTGCCGTGCTTGATTCTCAGCACATCATGTTGACGATCGAATCATGCCGACTCTCAACAGAGATGAATTGAGTAGCTTTCTGCCTCACGCGGGAGCGATGCGTCTGATCGACGGCGTAGAGTCATGGGATGAGGTGACGATTCGCTGTCGCGCGCAATCGCATCGCGACGGGGCAAATCCTTTGCGGGCTCATGGGCGGCTGGATGCGGTGACGGGGTTGGAATATGCGGCTCAGGTCATGGGCGTACATGTCGGGCTCCTTGCCGGAGCGCAGTCAGCCAACCCATCGATCGGCTTTGTCGGAGGGCTGCGGGATGTGGCATTCGGCAGAGATTACCTAGACGATTGCCTTGAAGATCTCGTGATCGACGCCACGCAGTTATTCGCCGACGATCGTAGTTTTCTCTACCAGTTCGTCATTTCATCCGGAGAGCAGATGGTGCTGAAGGGACGGGCTTCGATTTTTCTCCAACAGGCGCCCGTATGACTCAGAAACGAGCGTTGGTCACAGGGGCAAGCGGTGTGATCGGTTCGGCTATTGCTGAACGGCTGGCCGAAGACGGCCATGCGGTTATTGTGCATGGATATCGGCATCGCGAGTCGGCCGAATCGGTGTCAGAAAAGATCCGAGCGGCCGGACGGTCCGCATCGAGTGTGGTGTTTGATATTACCGATGGGAAGGCAGCCCGACGTGCGGTTGAATCGTTGCTGCAAGAAGGGCCGATCCAAATCATTGTGAACAATGCAGGGCTACACGACGACGCACCGATGGCAGGGATGACAGGCGAACAATGGACAAGGGTGATTGATCTCTCGCTGAACGGGTTCTTCAATGTGACGCAACCACTTTTGCTGCCGATGATCGGAACACGCTGGGGACGGATTGTTTCGATCTCTTCTTTGGCGGGTGTGATGGGTAATCGTGGACAGACGAATTATGCCGCGGCCAAGGCCGGCTTGCACGGCGCAAGTAAGTCACTGGCCGTCGAGGTGGCGTCACGAGGCATTACCGTCAATGTGGTCGCGCCTGGTTTGATTGAGTCACCATCAGTCACCGAGTCATTCACGCCTGAGCAGATCGCTGCGATGGTGCCGATGAAACGGGCCGGTACTCCGGAGGAAGTTGCCGCATTGGTTTCCTTTCTGGCATCGGAGCAAGCCGGTTATGTGACCGGTCAAGTGATAGGCATCAACGGAGGCATCGCTTAAGAGAGAGTGAGGAGTGAAGGGTAAGGGGTGAGGCGTAAGGGGAGAACGGTGAGGGGTAAGGGGTAAGGAGTAAGGAGTAAGGAGTAAGGAGTAAGGAGTGAGAGGTAGCGAGGCGTGAAAGGTGAAACGTGAAACGTGAGGCGTACTGGGTCGTTATTCCGGCGTACAACGAGGCCGCGACGGTACGCGACGTGGCTGCACGCGCGAGGCGGCACTGTCCGAACGTCATTGTCGTGGACGATGCATCGTCCGATGGGACCGACTCTGTATTGACCGGTCTGGATGTGACGCTGTTATGCAATGAAAGGAATTGCGGGAAAGCCGGCAGTTTGGTGCAAGGGTTTGAACACGCATTGTCTCATGGAGCGGTTGCTGTTCTGACCTTGGATGCGGATGGGCAGCATGCTCCGGAGGAAATCCCTGCCTTTCTCGAACGATCTCTGGATGATCCGAATGCCTTTCTCATCGGTGTTCGTCGTCGTGATCAGCGACGAGTGTCGTTCTGGCGCTATGTGGCCAACCGAATTGCAGATTTTTGGATCAGCTGGGCGGCAGGACGACCGATTGACGACAGTCAGTCGGGGTTTCGTCTTTATCCTTCCCGATTGCTTCGTGAGGTGACGATTCCGCATGGAAGGGAGGAGAGCTTTGTCTATGAGAGCGAAGTTCTGATCGAAGCGGCTCGGCAAGGTTTTGCTATCGAGAATGTAGCCGTCAGTGTCAGCCCACGATCGGGGCCAAGCCCAAGTCACTTCCGGCCGTTGCTGGATATTCTGAAAATCACCAGGATGGTGGCATGGAAGCTTCTTCGTCGCGGGTTGTTTCTCTCCGGCCTATACCGGGTGGTTGTCGGACGGAAAGAGGGACGATCATCTCACTCGGTTTATTGTGAACGAGAGGTGACGGGGCCTGTCAGAAAGTCCTGAGATAGGGGCCAGGATGTGGCGATGGAGAAGAGAGTTTGTCCACCCTGCCGGACGGGACAACAGGGTGGAGGAAGGGTGGGGTATCACCCTCCCATGGTCAGCCGAGTTCTGATGGCGTTATCCAACCGTTGAATCCATCCTCGATAGTTTTCATGAATGGTCTTGCTTTCGGCATCGTAATAGAGATTGTTGCTGTCTTTATAGGTGATGCTGTAGTTTTTGGTGGTATACGTAATATCGACGACGGCTTGGTGTGTCCGGACATTGAGTGTGCCGATGATGTGTCCAGGTTTGGCGACGGCCATACTCCACTTCAGCCCCGTCCCTGCCAGAATAATGGCTTTCGTCGCTCGATCCATCGTCATGGCTTTCCCGGTTGCGGTGGTGATCGGGGCATCCTTAACATTGTAGATCTGTGCTCCTCCACGGCAACCCACTGCCGCGAGGAATATGAGCCCTACTACGAGCACCGATGAACGCATCCGTTTCATGAACGACCCCTCCTTTTCTTCAAGCTTGCCGTCACTGCGTTCAAGAATCCTTGGCAACGCGAGTCTAGTCTGGTTTCCCGGCTCCACCAAGTTCTTTTTGAATTGCAGCGTGAAGGTTGCGAATCCAACTTGTGTAATTCGGGTGGATGGTTTTCCTGTTCGCATCGTATTTCAGGTTGGAACTGTCCTTATAGAGGATGCTGTAGGAATTGGTGGAATAGAAGATGTCGATCACTGCGGTATGGCGCCTGATTGCCAGCGTTCCGACGATGTGTCCTTGAGTCTGGACCGCCATGGTCCAGTTAAGTTTGGATCCGGCGGATATGATTCCTTGCGCGACGTCATCCATGGCGAGATTCTGGCCGATGGTTGCGGGAACTCCTGCATCTCGAATGTCCAAGATCGTGCCCGTTTTGCATCCAGCCGACATGATGAGGACAAGTCCGGCAAATAGAGCGGCCTGTGCGGTTCGATTCATGGTTCCTCCCTATAGGCGCTGTGGGCGAGAAGTCTCTCTGTTGATAATTCGGTCTGGGATCTTGAATCAAGGCGATGAGTCGTGACACTCATCATTTGTGCCAGAGCATATCCGTTTCCTAGTACATACTCGATCAGTGATTCCATAAGGGGGAGATTGGCCGGACTCATCCCCCATTTGTTCCATTTGGACATGGTTCGAGGGAAGCTCTGGTCTTTGGCGTGGAGAAATTCGAATGGGTGGCAATAGAACACAAGATGTTGGGACCGTTGGCCGATCCAATGGATCATGTATTTAAAAGTCTGGAGTCCCAGCACGCGAAGCGCGGCGAGGTTGATAGGGAACAGGCAGGCTGAAGGGGGAATTTCAAGAATGCTCTGTTTCTTACAGCGCTGCTGTTCTTGCCGGGCAGGATTGTAGGGGGTGAGGGGAGCCCAGAAGTATTCAGTGTAGTGGACACGGCCGAATCCCATATCAAAACGTCTGGCTGGAATCGACGAGTCATATCGGTATCCTTCATCTTCAAGCGCTCGGAAGGTTGTTGTCCCGACACGGAGATTGGGTGCTCTGAAGATAACCGGACGTATGCCTGACGCTCGCTCCACAGCATCTGTCGCGCGCCGGATCCATTCACGCTGTTGTTCGTAGCTGGCGAGCCGAAAATCTTCGTCGTCTTCCACGCCGCCATGCGCCCATCCATGAGTTCCAAGTTCATGTCCGCGGCGATGACATTCCTGAACCAAGTCCGGGTATGACTCGGCAAATCGACCGGCAAAAAACATGGTGCCTTTGAGGTGATAGCGGTCGCAGACGTTCAGCAGGCGTTCAAGCCCGGAATGCGAGCCGGGCACCCAGTCGCAGTCTACCGTAAAATAGAACCGTGGCGTCGAACGGTCTCCTCGGTCGGTCCCATTCGACGAGCCGGAAGCAACCCCGTTCATGTTGTCGGTCAGCATACCCGGCTGCTTTGTCGTGCTCGTGGGACGAATGACATTCGTATCATGGACGGTTCTCGTTTGTGATCAGGAGACCTTCAATCTCCACCAGGAGTTCCTTCCGGCATAGGTCGCCTTGAAGAAATATCAGATGGCGATGGGGCAGTGGGGATCGTTCTGCCATGCGGCGAATTTCTCCAAGCATGTCGGGGTGTCGCACATACACCTTATACATCGCATGGTTCGGCATGCCGAGCTTGTCGGTTTCCGCAAGCGCCTCGGCATGTCCAAGAACGGCTAAGACATTGTGAATAGACTCCCGCGTTTGTTCGCCGGCCTGGCCGGTATGTCGGCTTGCATGTCCGACGATGCTGGCTGTGCCGGCAATAAACAGGAGGTTGTCCTGTTCAGATCGGACCAATGTGGCACGAGCAAACGAGGGGCTGCGGGGGCCGTATTCCGAGGGATAGTCGTATGCATGCAGTTGGCGTGGATTCCCGAGATGGGCTGCCGGTCTGGTGCCTGCGAGAAACATAATGTGGAGCGGACCGGATTGGGTGCCGACTGCCGTTGCGGCCGGTAAAGAGAAGGGAAAGCCGTACAGTGACTCCGAGAACGCCTGATGTCGGCCCACACAAAAACGGCGGTAGCGCTCAAGGCCTTCTTGCTCTTCATTGATCCTGGGGAAATAGTTCCA
The DNA here is from genome assembly GCA_029879905.1 of Nitrospira sp. Lineage (GTDB taxonomy): Bacteria > Nitrospirota > Nitrospiria > Nitrospirales > Nitrospiraceae > Nitrospira_D. The sequence continues at coordinate 8,581 of JAOUPN010000108.1, forward strand.
CATCCGCCAGAGGTAGGGGTATCCCCAATCACGGAGGCGCATGAGGAGTTCTCGATAGGCTTGATAGGTGATGGTGTCCAGGGTGAGCCCCGGTGTTTCATCAAGATGGATGGAGCCGATGAGACAGTCGCCGTTGGTCGCAGTAGACATTCCGCCTTCTGTACTGAAGCGGACCGGGCGGTCCGACGTCCAGATCTCATATCGTTGTGAGCCGTCGAGCAGAGGGAGGTCGGGAACGATGAGAGGACAGGGTATCTGTTGAGCCGGAGTGTGTCCGAAGGACACGAGAGCCATCGGATACGTTGAGGGCGACGACAGCCATGATGAGATGCCGGCACGTTCGATATAGTCGACACGCACATGCGCGGACGGCTCTGAGATGTCGCGTTCCGTAAGGAGTGATCGGGGAATCTTGGCCGAGTTTATGCGCATCCTACCTCGGCATTGTTACGAGTGACGTGATACGGCATAGTCCTTCAGTGATGTCACGGTTTCCGGCACGCCTCGAATACGGCGTCGATGTGCAGCCCGATTTTCTCTGAAGTTGAAAAGATAGACGAGATAATATGCAATTTTGAACAAGAACAGGGGAACTCGTGTCGGTGTTTTGCCGAAAGCATCGCCTGCCAAGACCGAAAGAATGGCCTCCTCCATCTTCAGGATAGAGCCTTCCGACATGAACAGGTTGCGGAAGGCCGGCTGAGTAAAGTGGTAAATAAACCAAGAATAGGTTTTGACTCCGAGCCGAACGGTCCGTTGGAACTCCTGCATACAATGCGTGTATTCGGGCGCCTGTCTCAAGCGCGCATCAACGACATCCGCCCCTAGGATCGCACTGTTGAGGGCCAAGTGGACTCCACTGGAGAAGACAGGGTCGATAAAGGCAAAGGCATCTCCCACCATGAGATAGCCGTCTCCGCTCATGGTCTGTCTGCGATATGAGTAATTGGCGGCCGCATAGGCTTGACCCAGCAACGTCGCATTCGCCATACGCTCAGCCACCGGCGGACAGAGCGCGATTGTGTCCTTGAGAAACTGCTCAAGGGGGACTTTTCGGGTACTGATATAGGAAGGCCAGCACACGGCTCCCACACTGGTCGTGCCGTCCTTGAACGGAATGATCCACCACCAACCATGATCGAACCAGACAATACTGATATTGCCCTCATCCCGCCCTGAGAGCCGCTTGACCCCTTGAAAATGGCCGAAGACCGCGGCGCTATTGTGGGATGGGTTGCGATGTTTACCGCCGAGTTGGCTCGAGAGGAAGGTGTCGCGACCGCTGGCATCGACGACAAATTTGGCTTCGTACGTCCTTGCTTGTCCTGACCGATCTTCCGCGTGAATCAGGTGGGTCGAGTCTTTTCTGAATCGGACCTGTTTCGCGCACACGCCCTCATGAAGATGAGCCCCCTTCGTGATTGCATTGTCGATGAGAATCTTGTCGAAGTCTGCCCGTTTGACTTGATAGGCAAACGGCTGCGACCCGTCCAGCGCTTTGGAAAAATACAGAATACGGGACCGACCATGGTACGGGGAAACGATTTCTGCTCCGTACTTGGTAATGCCGATGTCCGCAACGGCCGACAGGACCCCCAGCCGGTCAAGCATCGGCAGTGTGTGGGGGAGGAGCGATTCGCCGATATGAAAACGAGGGTGCCGGTCTTTTTCCAATACATGGACATTCCACCCCTTTTGGGCGAGTTGTGCGGAGATGGCGGCTCCGGCAGGACCTCCTCCCACGACGAGCACATCACAGGTGATTGCATTG
>JAOUPN010000470.1 GCA_029879905.1 Nitrospira sp.
TGTTGCAGTCGATCGAGCTTTTGGCCACGGCCTCCGATAATTTCTCTGCGAAATGCATTGAAGGGGTGAAGGCAAACGAAGAGCGCTGTAAGAGTTTGATCGAAGAAAGCCTGGCCATGTGCACTGCGTTGGCGCCGGAGATCGGGTACGAGGCGGCGGCCAAACTGGCGAAGGAAGCGTACAAATCAGGTCAAACGGTCAGACAGGTCGCACAAGCGCAAAACGTGTTGCCCGAGCAACGGCTGTCCGAACTTCTCGACCCCTGGCGCATGACGGAATCAGGTGGGCCGGTTGGGAGCGCGGGAGGATGAGATGGGACAAGATACGTGAAGGTCAAGGTTGAGGCTGAGGTTACGTACCGTGACAGATGGAGATACTGATGCATGTTGATGTGTACTCGTGATTTGCGTGTCTTGCTGAGCAGCCTTTGTGTCGTGCTTGTTGCCGCTGCCCTGCAAGGGTGTCTGACTATAGGGAGTGACCGGAGTCTGCAGAAGCTCAATGCGACACCGCCCACGACCGGCACGCGTGGGGGAAGTTGCTGTGACATGGCTCATGGAGTCCCCAAGCAGACCGCCTTGGCACGAACAGCTGTGAGTCTGGTCGGCCGCTCACGGGTTGAAGTCGGTGGCCGGCGGTATCGGGCTGATTGCTCGGGCTTCGTCCAAGGTGTGTATGCATCCCAACGTGTCGATGTATACGATGGACTTGGAGAGCTTGACGGTGGCAACGGAGTCGGGCGCATCTATACGCATGCGCTGCAGAATGGGCGGATTCATTACGGTCCTACCGTCCATCCAGGCGATTTGGTCTTTTTTCACAATACCTGGGATTTCAATCACGACGGTTTGCCCAATGATCCGCTGACGCATGTGGGGGTGGTGGAGAAGGTCGAGCGTGACGGGACAGTTTTGTTTGTGAGCTGGGTGTCTACCGGAGTCCAGCGGTATCGGATGAATCTGCAGCGGCCGGATGTTCACAAGACAGCCAAAGGTCGTGTGCTGAACGACTACATGCGGAGAAAAGGGAACAATGATCCGGAGACCACCCGCTATCTGACCGGTCAACTCTTTGCCGCCTTTGGGACGGTGGTGCGATAAGCGTTCAACGGATTATGGATCTGTGGCTACGTTGACGTCAGGGGGAAAGGGTCTTAGAGTGCGAGATGCAAGAGGTAATGAACGATGAGTACTGATATGGTCAAACAAAAAATCCTGCAGGTCGTCAACGACCTTCCCGAGGGTGCCACGTTTGAGGACGCGATCGAACGACTCTGTTTCCTGGCGAAAGTCGAAGAGGGCCTCCGTCAATCCGATGCCGGTGAAACGGTGCCCCATGCTGAAGCCGTTCGCCAGCTACTCAAATGACCACGCTGATCTGGACCAGACGGGCGATCGAAGATGTTCAGTCCATTCAACGGTTCATTGCGCAAGATTCTCTCCACTACGCGGAATTGGTCAGACAGCAACTGATCACTGCGGTCGAGCGGCTACCTGCTTTTCCTCAATCCGGACGTGTTGTTCCAGAAATCAACGATCCAGCAATTCGGGAAGTAATCCGGGGGTCCTATCGAATCGTCTATCGACTCATCCATCGCGAAATCCACATCCTCACCGTGCATCACGCCGCCAGACTCTTCCGTCTTGAGCCGTAATCTGAGAGATTCTACATTACTCGCGAGCAAAATATTGCCAAGCGTTCAATGTCAACAGTGTTGCAGTGGGTTTAACTGGGGAGATAGAAAGAGCTGTTGATGAGTCATAGTGAAGAAGTCGGTGGTTATTCACCCGTGCGCAGACGGAATGGGTTTTGCACAGTGTTGTTCCACTTCATTTGTCTTCCTCCTGCACTATATTTTGTATCTCCTCCCAGAAGTGCGTAATCTCTTTTTTTGTGTGGAGTTCGAATAGATGACTAATTGTGTCCATGGCGAGCAGCAAGATTGTTGCTGCTTCGACTATCTCCGTGGAAAAGTCTTTCTCAAGATCAGGCCCCCACTCAATTTGACCCACTTCGCCGTCTTCTCGAATGATCAGGTACTTCTCGAGTCGTCGCGGGTGAGTATGTACGTCCTGGGAAAAGAGTCGATAAACAAGATCATACATGACATCGAGATTCACGCTCTTCGCCCACTGTTCGAGATCCTTATTCTCTGTCCCATCGAAACTCTTCTTGATCTGCTCTATGAGCTCAGGAGTTATGTCTTTCTGGATTTCTTCGTTCCCATAGAGACGATCGGATTTGATCGCTTCTAGTAATTTTAAGCATTCACGTTCACCGGTTAGGACGTAGGCTTTGAAGAATTCTTCCGAGGTTGCGACTTTGGCGAGGATGATCAACGTCTCAGTTGCGGCACGGAGTAAGGACCTGCTTTGAGAGGCAAGTCCAGACTCGAGAAGTATTAATGCCCCCTGGACATCCTCAAAGATTTTCAACATCAAGCATGTTGCCATGAGTTGTTGTGGGTCTCGATTGTACACCTTCAGGCGTGCTTGGGCCCTCTGGCAAAATAAGTTGACGCGTTTTGCCGGGTCAAAGTGTTTTGCGTGGTTTGAAAGAATATGCTCACGGAGTGCGTCTAGTTCGCGAGAGAGAAAGCCCTCATCTTCAAAACTCATTGCTGCGTCCTTTGACGAAACATTGCGATGAGAATAGCCACTGGTCCTCCGTTGACGCTGCCCCCTAGGGATCCGTTGAAGTACTGCACAGGTGGATGATGAAAACACGCTTTGGGTGTGCTGCGTGAACGGTAGATGTAAGGGTTACAAAAT
>JAOUPN010000472.1 GCA_029879905.1 Nitrospira sp.
CGGTCGGGGCGGCGAAGCAGAATCATTTCATGTCCTTAAACATATCCAGGAAGAGTTGCGGCCACTGTGTCTCAAACGCCGCCCCGACCGTGGCGAGAAGAGTGCCCATGACCAACACCCCGAGGATCAGGGCTTTGCCGATATCTTGTCCGCGCAGGGTTCCGACCTGGACCGGCTCACGCGACAAATAGGCGCTTGCGGCGTAGAGTTCCTCGCCGATCAGCGTGTAGTCGCAGGTTGTCACGAAAAAAGGCAACTGGTGATCGGAATCCGTCCCGGCAATCTGAATCGCCCCGGTGCTGGCGCCGGTTTCCGTCAGCAACAACGATTCGGCAAAGTACGCGCCCATAAAGAAATTCGCCGCCGGTTTTTTTCTCAGCATAATGCCGTCCACCGCGGCCGTGTAACTGAACTGATCCGAGGTAATGAAAAAATTCGAGTCTTCCTTGTAGAGATCAGGTTTACCGGCTTCCAAATAGGCCTGTTTTGTAATCTCTTGGCAGACGGCCATCGTGATGGGTTCCCGGTGCGGCACCATGAGCTCCGTTTCATAGGCTGCCGCGCGTTTGGCCACTCGCCCAAGAATGACCGCTGCCGCGATAGTTGAAGGATCACCCATATCCTGCGCCCCTGTCAGGTACAGGATCGGTTTCCCTAATTCGGTCGATCGGCCGATCGCTTCGTCCACCGCGTCCAAACCCGGAATGCGGCGCAAGAACATCTCCCGTTTCTTAGCCAGACCGATGGCAAAAAATATGATCCCGCTGAAGAGCAGCGCCAACAGGAGGTTGTTGAGCTGATTCCAGTTGATCCAATTCGGCTCAGGCGAGGCGTGAACGATCGGGGTGAAGACACGCTCTTCTCCGGATACTACCGCCACAGCCACGGAATAGGTTAATCCGTCCTTCAACTCGACGGTCTTGCCGTTCGTGAGCGTCACGTGGTGGTGATTCTCCGCTGCCGGCCTGGTCCACCAGGTCCACTCGGAATCACGAATGTAATGTGTGTTGGATGGAAACTCCTCAACCACCTTGAAGCTGGATGGATCGGCCTGACTGGCCCCCTCACTCACAAGTACTTGGTACACAATCTCTTGTGAATCATAGGGCGCAGGAAGCCATATCAGCGTGAGACTGCTTCCGCCGTCGCTCGGAGTATCGAACACCAGCAATTCCTGCGGCGCCGCAAGGTCAAGTTGAGCCAATGCGGGAGCCGCCGACCCCATCAACGCGATGACCAGGGTTATCCCCCTTACCCCTAACCCCTTACGCCTCACCTGGCTTATGCTCCTTCGATGACTTCAATGTTGGTGCGTGGAATGACTGCGTGCGATCCGTCGGCGAACCGCACTTCCAGTACACGTACTTCGCTTTCAGTGGGAATTGTTTGCAGCTCGGACGGCAACGCCGACACCTCTCCGATTTTTCCGAATAGGGGATCGCGAATCACGCGCACCGGATCGCCTATCTGGATGCCGCCCCGTTCAGGTTGTGCCATGGCGGTGTCGGCAACCTGATCGGCCGTCCGCGGAATGATGATTTCTGGACGGATGACGCCGGCTCTGATCTGCGTGGCGCCTGAAATCGAGGCCTTGGCGCCGGCGTGCGCGGAAAGCAACGCAAACGTCTTGGGGGCCATCGGGATCGCCCCGAATCCCTCGGTCAGGATGAGTGTGAACCCGACCTGTTCCGAACCGGTGATGGCCACACCCAGGTCGTAACCCAGCAGCGCTCGCAGGTCTTTGTCGTGAATGCCGCCGATGACAAGCCCCGCAACCCCACATTCTTTGGCCCGCACCATGGTCTCGGCCGACAAGAACGATCCGCCGACCACGACTTTCCCCTTCATCTCGGTGTTCAATCTGTCAGGCGTCAGCGGCTGATCCGGTGATTCAACGGCTACGACCACTTCACCATAGGTTTCTCCGCCGATGCCGAAGATCCCTTGGACCATGCTGCATGCACATTCGACGGTCACCCCTTCATGGGGAAACATTTCGACGACCGTGCCCTCGACATAACCGAGCAGTTCAATGATGCGAGGTGGTTCCCGCAGAAGAACTTGTCCTGTCACGGTTGAGACGGATTCGACTGTGCCGGTAATCGGTGAGCGGATTTCCGTTTTGAGCCACTTGAACAGTGGTTTATTTTCTGCAAGCACATCGTCCTTTTGGATCGTATCGCCAGGCTTCTTGATCAAATATTCTGGAATCTCATCGGGGGCGACTCCCAACTGATTCGCCAGGTTCAGCGGATAGACCTTGCCGGGCAGCTCGGCGCGAGCCACCGGCTGATTCGAGTGAACGCGATCACCCACCTTCACCAAGACGGTTCCTTGAAGCGGTAATTGGCGCCGCCGTTGGATGACGATGCGGTCGGTGACAGTAAGCCCTGGAGTGTAGGAATGCGCCATAGTTAGGGCCGAGTGATGAGGACTGAGGGCTGAGTGAAATACGGATTTTGTTTCATACTCAGTCCTGAGTCCTCAGTCCTCATTACTAGGAAGTTGGGTAAAGTCCAACGGCGTTGTACCACCTTGTGAGTGCCGCAATACGCGCCTGCTGGTCGGTCGGCAATTGCAACGGCCTTCCCCGGCCATCCAGCATCAAGCCGACGACCCCGCCTTGAACTTCACACGTGAGGGGCACCCCGACACCGGCGCCGAGATTGACGCCTTTGGCCGGCTGCATCGTGATCGTCGCTGTCTGGCCCAGTTCAAGCGGATAGAGCCGGAGATCACCGAACCGTAACTGATCCTTGATCGTCGCGC
>JAOUPN010000471.1 GCA_029879905.1 Nitrospira sp.
CCTGGCGTCATGATGGGCAGGTCATGATCGAAGGACCGGGCCATGTCCCCATGCACATGATCCAAGTCAACATGGAGAAGCAATTGGAGGCCTGTCACGAGGCCCCCTTCTATACCCTGGGCCCGTTGACGACCGACATTGCGCCCGGATATGACCACATCACCTCCGGCATCGGCGCCGCCATGATCGGCTGGTACGGCTGCGCGATGCTCTGTTACGTCACTCCCAAAGAGCATCTAGGCTTGCCCGATCGGGAAGATGTGAAGGAGGGCGTCATTACCTATAAAATCGCCGCCCATGCCGCGGACTTGGCGAAGGGCCATCCCGGGGCCCAACATCGCGACAATGCCCTGTCAAAAGCCCGGTTCGAATTTCGCTGGGAGGACCAATTTCACCTGTCGCTCGATCCGGATACGGCAAAACAGTTCCATGATGCGACGCTGCCGGACAACGCGGCGAAGGTGTCGCATTTTTGCTCCATGTGCGGCCCGCATTTCTGCTCGATGAAAATCACGCAGGACGTGCGGGACTATGCGGCCGGTAAACGCGTGGATGAACAACAGGCGATTCAAATCGGCATGAAAGAAAAATCGGAAGAGTTTCGAAAAACCGGATCGGAAATTTATCGCTGACGCAGTTGAGAATTGAGAGTTGCGAGTGGAAAATTGAAGAAGTCATGAAATGAAAAGGCTACGATCATGAACAAGCCCAAACCAGCACCGTTAAGGGAGCGCGACGTCACCCGGCAAATCGCCAGGGAATACTATCAAGAGTTCGATCAACTGATCGAGAGCGACGTCATCATCGTCGGCGCGGGACCCTCCGGACTCATTTGCGCACACGACCTCGCAGCCATGGGATTCCGTACGCTCGTCATCGAGCAAAGTCTCGCCTTGGGCGGCGGGTTTTGGTCCGGCGGCTATCTCATGAACAAAGCCACGATCTGTGATCCGGCGAATGAGATTCTTGAAGAGATCGGCGTCCCCTGCAAAAAGATCAATGAATGCGACGGCATGTATATGGTCGACCCACCGCATGCCACCGGCGGGCTGATCGCAGCAGCCTACAAGGCCGGCGCCAAGGTCATGAATCTGACCCGCGTCGTTGACTTGATTCTCCGCAAAGACGGAATACTGGAAGGCGTGGTCGTCAATAACACCACGGCTGAAATGGCCGGCCATGACCTCATTCATGTCGATCCCATTGCCCTGGAAAGCAAAATCGTGGTGGACGCGACCGGCCACGACGCCATCGTCGTCGACCTGCTGCATAAGCGTCACCTCTACAAACAGATTCCCGGCAACGGCGCCATGTGGGTCTCGCGCTCCGAGGAAGAAGTGGTGGACCGAACCGGTGAAGTCTATCCCAATTGTTTCGTCATTGGACTAGCCGTGGCCGCGGTGTACGGCACCCCAAGAATGGGGCCGGCATTCGGTTCGATGTTGCTGTCCGGCCGCTACGGTGCGGAATTGATCAAGAAGAAGCTGAAGCAGGAGTAGCGAGTCACCAAACTACACCGTCGGCCGGTAGGCTGATCAAAAAGATCATCCACCAAGGCCGCAGGGAGTGCGAACCCGGAAGCATACTTCTCAGTACGTTGAGGAGTTCGTGCGACTGAGAACGACGCTGGGGATCTTTTTCATCAGCCTGACCATGGATATACAAGATTTTATAGATCAAGGTGACGGCCCCGAAGATGACAAACGCGAAGCCTGGACCTTGTTTCAACAGGCCTATGAACGGCAAATGAAAGGCGAGTTGGAAGAAGCCATCAAGCTGTACAAGCAATCTCTCGACACTCACCCGACTGCCGAGGCGTACACGTTCTTGGGATGGACTTATAGTTTTATGGGCCGGCTTGATGAAGCCATCGATGAATGTCGCCATGCCATCGCACAGGACCCGGACTTCGGCAACCCGTACAATGACATCGGGGCCTATCTGATCGAGAAGGGCGAGTTGGACGAGGCGATTTCCTGGTTTCAGAAAGCCATGACGGCTAAACGTTATGAAAGCCCGGCATTCCCACACCTTAATCTTGGCAGGGTGTATGAGAGAAAAGGAAACTGGACGGAAGCGATTGATTCATACAAGCAGGCCCTCACCCTCAACCCCGACTACACGCTGGCGAGAAAGGCACTGGGAAGGCTGATTAGCTCATTGAATTAGGAAGGTTGAGGTTGAGGCTAAGGCTGAGGGAAAACGTGCAGGATGGCTTTCAATTCGTTTGAAGACATGCCTGTATGGCAAGATGCTCTGAGGCTTGCAGAGGAAGTATTTGTCTTAACTCAACGTCTGCCAAAGAAAGAGGATTACGGGTTAACCTCGCAGCTCAGACGCTCTGCCCTTTCGGTCTCTGGGAATATTGCTGAGGGGTTTGGCAGAAAACACACAAAGGACAAGTTGCAATTCTATTACGCCGCAAGAGGTTCTCTCACGGAGACGAAGAGTCACCTTATCTACGGCATACGAGTTGGGTATTTCAGCAACGCTTCGTACGAAAAACTTAATGGAGCCATAGACAATACATGGAGAGGGTTGAACGCATTGATTCGAACTCTCTCCGAACGAACTAAACCTTAACCTTAGCCTAGGCCTTCTTCACATGAATCCCAAAACAATTTTGGTTGCCGTCAACGATATCTTTTTCTACACAAAAGTCCGCGATGCCCTGCTCCCCCAGGGATATCGGCTGGAGAAAGCGCGCACACAGCCGGACATTGCCGAGAAGGCCGCGAGCGAAACCCCGGCCGCCGTACTCCTCGACAT
>JAOUPN010000473.1 GCA_029879905.1 Nitrospira sp.
TCCATGATGCTTGATCATGATATCTCGCGTGATGAGTTCTCCATCTTGTTTCCCATGTCGGTAGATGATTCGCTCGTTCTCATCACGAATCGCAACGAATGCGAGATCGGCATTCGTACTGATCGCGCTGCCGATCTTCTCAACAAGCGCATCGTCGACATTCCACAGCGGTAATTCGAGTAACTGGTGGAGATCCGTTTCATACCTTTCCACGGCACGATCGAACTGTGCGGCTTGTCTCTGCACGGCATAGACATATTCCAAGACTCCGACCACAATGGCGACCATCGAAACCACGGCGATGAGTGTCATGGTCAGCTCGCGGTACAGTGATTTAGGCTTTACAGGAGATCTCCTCATATCTTTCTCGTTATTGCCCTACCCCCTGCCCTCTTCCCCAGCTGCTTCCGTAAAATTTCAGGAGACGCGCCACGGTTTGTTGCACCTCCCCAAGGTCACCGTCTTTTCGATAATACTTTCGCAGGATGTCTTGATACTCGCGACTCTGTATGGTTTGCTTCAGCACCTGGCGATACCGTTGTGTGATGACTTTTCCGTTACGCCCATAACACCATAGCAGCGCTATCGACAGGATGATTTGCTTTATAGTCACCCATCCGCTCGACCAATCGCCTCACCATCAGAAAGAACCCTGCCGAACGAATGTGCGGACATGATGGAAGGCCCTCACAGAGCTCGAGCAAAGCGATGCTCAGCCGACGTCCATTGATGCTGGAATGGGTACGCTTGTCGCTGGGAGAACGAATATCGCGCCTACGCTGATCGGTCCCGCAAGTGACAAGCCACTGGGGACGCCGACTGTCCTACCACTTCATTTGATGGCGACAATGTATCTCACCGAGATTTGTGCTGCATTCATCCACGTTGTGCGCGAATACCCTATAGCGCTACCATACTCTTCCCACTTCCATAAGTCATCATGCCTAATCATTACGATTTACCGAATCGCTAGTCGAATCTCCATCACGACCGAGAGTGGTGGATTTGAGCAATCGCTGACGGCCAACCGCATCCAGGGAGAAACTTTTTGCCTTCCCTATTTCTTTATTGACGATCATTATGAGACTGAACGCTTGCATCATTATTTATGGATTGAGCCAAGAAGAGAGTGTTAGCCGATTCCTACCTTGTCACTCATACGATCGGCGTTAACGCACGATGGGTGATGACATCAGAATATTCCTCGGAATGTTCACATGGTCGTCTTCTATCCGTGAGACGCACACGAATGGTGAGGGGTGAAGAGTATGCGGGGGAGATGTAAGAAGTAACCTGTCAACGCCGAGCCTTAGATCTTGCACCGTAATCTTTTATGCGTTTTACCTTTCACTGTTCACGGATCGGGAGAACGACACTGGCGCGCTGCTTCAACATCCTGCTAGTCAAGCTCGATGACCCGATTGATCTGTGGCGCTCCGTAATGCGCTTCTCCCGTAAATACACGCAGGTTCGGAAGGATATGCGCTGTACCTGAATGATGGGCATGTCCGCAGTACACATCAAGTCGGCACTCCGGCCGCTTCTCCAGACGATTACGCAGGACATCGCCCACAGCCTTGCAGGTGAAGAACGGGAGCCATTCGTCATTGCCGACCTGACCCTGATACCAACAGGCCTCTTTAAACGGCGGCACGTGGGTCAGGACGATGACCCGTTTGAACCGATCCAGTGCCTTCGGCAATGTCTCCTGCAAATAGCCTGCTGCTTCGTTTCCCAGATCTCTCAGTCGGTCCTGCAGTTTGGCCTGAGTCAGCCCGGTCAGTTCCTCAATGAGGATGTGATCGTTCAATCTGACAGGGGACCGCATATAGTCGCCATACCGACCGTCGCCCCATCCATCATGCCCGACTAAGGCTGTGTTTTGTGTTAAGGGCACCACTCCGGCCTCAGGCATATACCGAAGAAATACGTGCGACCGACTGCAGTCGCTGACCGCCGCTCGAACAGCTGCAATTGAGCCATGGTAAAAATCGTGATTCCCCAGCACAAAATAGATCGGTGTCTGAATGACATCCGCCATGGTGCGAAGATGCGGAAGCAAGGATGGGGCAATCGCGATGTCTCCCGTCAGAAATACCCCATCAGGCCGCTGAGCCGCGATGGTGTCAAAAAAGGCCGCACGGGCAGACTCATTGACACAATCGAGATGAATATCAGTGAGCCAGACCACACGCATACGGGTCTCCTCGCCGACACGTGAAGAGCCAGAAGTCCAAGGTCGACCTGGGGCTGTCTATCCCGGATAACTCAAGCGGTCGGTTAGTATCGTGACGCTGAATGGGAAGATATCGTCCGAACAGTTTCACGGTAGCGGTGTACCGGTTTGACCCGATTGATTATGCGCTATTCTGTCTCTTCACCGGCTTCAATGCAGGCTTCGCATTGGTCCAACTCCGGGGTACCGTGCTGACTACAGAAATACCGACGGCAGCGGCTGCACGTCATGAAGGTCATCTTGACTCGATCTTGGGCTTCGCAAGCATGACACTGGCCGGCACTGCGGGCTTTAGGCATCGCGATATCTCCATGACAGTTCGAATTGGTTCTCGGAACGTTATCACCGTGATGTGGTGATTATTACAGGAAGTGGCCTGCGTCCGCTACATGGCTAGTGTAGTGCGTCATAAATAGCTTGACAATAGGTGCCCGTGACCGGTATGCCTTGCGGTGTGCATCTGGCCCCACCAATCGTGTTGTCCCCTGAGGAGCGTACGACGCTGACCGCGTGGGCGCAT
>JAOUPN010000474.1 GCA_029879905.1 Nitrospira sp.
CCTCGGCCCGCGGAGCTGGAGGCCGGGCTCGAATTGCCTGCGTCGGGCAACATGTATATCGGAGACAAGGGAACCATACTGGGCAACCGAATCATCCCCGAGTCCAAGATGAAGGCCTACAAACCGCCGCCCAGGAGCCTCAAACGCAGGTCTGGGACTTGGGGTGAATGGGTCGAGGCCATCCGAGGCGGTGAGCCCGCCAGCTGCAACTTCGACTGGGCCGGCATTTTGACCGAAGCCGTACTCTTGGGCAATATTGCCATTCGCGCCGGCCAAAAGCTCGACTGGGATGCCGAGAGCATGCGATTTACCAATAATGATGCGGCGAATGAATACGTTAAGGCATCATATAGGTCTGGCTGGACTTTGTAAAGGAGGTGAGGTACTAAGCTATTATCACGAACACATACTCTTCCCTCGCTCAAAACATAAAAAAACTATGGCCATCCCAAAACTATGGTCGAATTTCCTTGACAAAGCTGGGCACATTTTGTATACTCATTATGTTGTGAGTGCAAGTAAGGCGGCTTTCGCTGTAACGCATTGTTCACGGTAATGCACATTAAGGCACTGCGCAATATGGAGACAGGGGTGAAGAAAAGCTGAACACATATCGCCTGTGTCTCCTTCTTTTTGCGCTCTTGAAAAATCGTCTCCCATCGCCCGATATTTCTTGTTCTTTTCCCCTTGCCTTGCCAACTCGCCTCGGCCAAGCTGCGCAGAAGCAGGCCGCTGGTTCCATACTCGTACCCATTTCACGAGTAACACGAGTGCGGGTATTGGGGTGATGGTGGGGGAAGTGAAGCGCAGCACACACTCTATGGAAAACTATAGTTGTGCGCCTCAGGCAGATTTGCTATTCTAACCAAAGAAACCTGTAGGACCGTAGTCAGATACAGTTGGACGGAGAAAGTCCGTAATGACTGTTGACCACTGGTTTGATGGTAATGGTCGCTTTTGCTGGATGAAATAGTGCAATTGGCCTCATAAGCTACAAAAATGAAGGGACGTAGCTCTGCATGAAACGATTTCTATGGTGGTATTTCAAGACTCCGCTGATTCTTCGGATCATTGTCTCCTTTGTGGTCGGTTCATTGGCCGGAGGTGTTTTGTGGTATCTGTCCCAACGGACAGGAGGGACTGAGGTAACAGGTACGACGGCTTTGGAGAAAGTCATTCCTTATATCTCTCCCTTCGGCCAGGTATTCGTGCACATGCTCAAGATGATCGTTGTACCGATTATCTTCTTCTCGTTGGTGGTGGGCGCCTCCAGTTTAGCGATCAGCCGATTTGGACGTATCGGGCTCAAGACCATCCTGTGGTACCTGTCCTGCTCACTTGTGGCTGCGGTATTGGGCACGTCTCTGGCCCTGGCAATCAGTCCGGGGGCGGGAGCGGACCTGGATGCATGGCAGAAACTGGTGGACATCAAGGGGGCGCAAGCTGACGACCTGGCCCGCGAAGCCTTTGCGGAAGGGACGCTGTCGCAACTGTTGTTGAACCTGTTTCGTAACCCGTTTGAGGCTCTGGCAACGGGGAACTTCCTGCCCATCATCGTATTCGCCATCATGTTTGGTTTAGCGATGCGTGTATTGATTGAGGCCGGCGGCGAGCAGCGTGTAGCACGCCTGGAAATGCTGGGCAATCTACTGGAGGCCTGCCGCGACGCGATGTTCAAATTGGTGGACTGGATACTCGAGTATTCACCAATTGGGGTGCTGGCACTGACGATTGTAAATTTCGCCTTGTATGGCCCCTCGATTGTGGGGCCTTATGTCAGTGTAACGGCCGGGGTGGTGCTCGGTATCATCACGATGGTCTTTGTCATCTACCCGGTCCTGTTGTGGGTCGTCACGCGCCGCAATCCTCTGGGGGTGTTGAAACGAATAAAAGAGCCGATGATTATGGCCTTTATCACCCGTAGCAGTGCGGCGACGCTGCCGGTCTCGATCAAGACGGCCGAAGAGAAACTCAAGATTCGTAACGAGCTGGCCAGCTTTTCACTGCCGCTTGGAGCAACAATTAATATGGATGGGGTTTGCGTGCACCTGCCCATGTTTGCTGTGCTGGCCGCCAACATGTTCGGCATTGAATTGACCCTCGGCTCTCTCACGCTCCTTTCTTCGATCGGGGCCGGGGGTGTGCCGGGCGGCAGCTTGATGCTGTTGTTCATCATCCTGGAGACCATGGGCCTGAGTGGCCAGCAGGTCGCGGTGATCGTGGCCCTGGCGCTGGGAATCAATCCCATCCTGGATATGTTTGAAACGATGAATAATATAACCGGTGATCTTGTCTGCTCCTATGCGGTGGCGACCAATGAAGGCCTGGTCGATGTTGAATCCAGCGCGTAAGCAAAATCGGCAAACGTTTTACAGTTTCTCTGATACGTTTCCGGTTTGAATCTAAGAGAGTACCGATCGGTTTCCGTTCGACAGGCATAACCGCCGCCGGCGCGAGCATTCTTGCCGATAAAATCGATATGGTGACCATCCTCCTCTTAATATCTTCAAAAAACACGGAACGCCCACCCCTTTGGCTTTTCGCTCTTCACAGGCGTATCGGGGTGATGGTGAAAGAAGGTGAGATGACAACTACACTGCGACCGTCTCTGACAATACCGGAATTGTTACAATCCTGACATGGATTTTTCGGTAAACTTGATGATTTCGTTCATCATCAGGACTGACTGATACGGAAAACGGCCGACAGCAGTTTCCGCCGAAAGCATGACGAAGTCGGTACCATCGATGA
>JAOUPN010000475.1 GCA_029879905.1 Nitrospira sp.
CGACGGCGTTCGGAGCTCCTCCCAATAGCCACACCTGCCCGGTGTGCCTCGGATTGCCCGGCAGCTTGCCGGTGATCAATCGGGCCGCAGTGGATATGGCGGTACGCGCGGGACTGGCGTTGAATTGCGAGATCAGCGGAAGTAATCAGTTCGCCCGCAAGAACTACTTTTATCCGGATTTGCCGAAGGGGTATCAAATCTCGCAGTACGAGTCGCCGATTTGCGGCCCGGGCTGGATCGATATCGCAGTCGGCGGCGGCAAAAAACGGGTCCGTATCAAACGCGCCCATTTGGAGGAGGATGCCGGGAAGAACGTGCATGAAACCGGCGCAAACGGGAGCGTGGTGGATATCAATCGCGCCGGGACGCCGCTGCTTGAAATCGTCACCGAGCCGGATATGCGATCCGCGGAAGAAGTCGTGGCCTACCTCAAAGGTCTTCGTGACATCCTGATGTATCTGGAGGTATGCGACGGCAACATGGAAGAAGGCAGTTTTCGATGTGAGCCGAATTTGTCGTTGCGTCCGGTGGGCCAGGAAGAGTTCGGAACCAAGGTTGAATTGAAGAATATCAATTCCTTCAAGTACGTGAAGGATGCGATGGAGTATGAGATCAAGCGCCAGACCAAGGTGCTGAACGAAGGCGGTACGGTTCGGCAAGAGACCCGCTTATGGAACATCGATCGCGGGGAGACGGCAGTGATGCGGTCCAAAGAAGAGGCGCACGACTACCGCTATTTTCCGGACCCCGACCTGGTGCCGTTACGGTTGGATAGGGAATGGGTCGAGGCCTGCCGTGCGGGACTTCCGGAATTACCTGCCGCTCGGGTGGAACGGTTTATGAGCGAATACGGATTGCCTGAGTATGATGCCGGTGTGCTGACGGCATCCAAAGGACTGGCGGACTATTACGAGTGTTGCGTGAAACAGTTCAATCAACCCAAAACCGTCAGCAATTGGGTGATGGGTGAGCTGACGAGAGAGCTGAACAATTCCGGGGTGGATGTGAGCGCCTCGCCCGTCACGCCTGAGCGATTGGCGAGTCTTTTGAAGCTGGTGGACAAGGGAGCAGTGAGTTTGAAGGTGGCCCGTGAAATATTCCCGGAACTGTACGCAAGCGGGAAAACGGCTGAACAGATCGTTCAGGAAAAGGGGCTGACCCAGGTGTCCGATGAAGGCGCGCTGGAAAAGATCATCGACGACGTGTTGTCGAAAAGTCCGGCACAGATGGCGCAGTTCAAGGAGGGCAAGCAGCAAGTACTGGGTTTCTTGGTCGGACAGGTCATGAAGGCCAGCAAGGGCAAGGCGAATCCCGGCAAGGTCAACGAGCTGCTGAAGAAGAAGTTGGCATGATGAGAAAGTGCGACCAGGTAGACTCCCGTGCTCGCGCAACGCGCACGCATAAAACGTGACGACTGTTTAACCGGAGCACAGTGATCATGAGAGAAATCAGAGAGGTCACAGGCAGACAGATTATTGGTTCGCGGAGGAGCGGTTGATCGATGAAATCCGGAAAAGAGTTGCAGGGGGAGACTTCGAGTTTTCCCAACATGCAGTCGATCAGGCGATTATTCGTCATATCTCGGTGCAGGAGTTGCGGGAAGCCATTGCGGGGGGCGAGAGGTCATTGAGGAGTATCCGGACGACAAATATGGTCCAAGTTGCTTGATTTTCGGAATGACGAGCATCGGTCGCCCGCTTCATATCCAATGTAGCGACCCAAGCAGACTTATTGTAAGAATAATCACTGTCTATGAACCTGACCCAGCTCTTTGGATCGGTTTCAAGGTGAGGAGAAAGTCAGATGACATGTGATGTGTGCGGCGGGGGCATGACAGAAGACAGGGTGACGTACACGATCCAGCTGGATGACAAACTGGTTGTCGTAGAACATGTTCCGGCAAAGGTGTGTGGGCAGTGCGGCGAACGGCTCTATGCTCCAGAAACGGTGGAGCGGTTGCAGAATACCGTATGGGGGACGCAGGAACCATCTCGAGTGCTCCAGACACCGGTGTTCGACTTCGCTGCAAAGTAAAGACGTGAGAAAAAACAGCGTGGCAACATTCACGCGTGCGAACTTGTGAGCTTGCGACGTATTAACGTAACGAATTTCTAACCGGAGCAAAGTAGCTATGAGCGCAATCAGGGAGATCAGGGGCAGGCAGATTATCGATTCGCGGGGAAATCCGACGGTCGAGGCGGAAGTCACATTGGAAAGCGGAGCCATGGGGCGGGCCGCAGTGCCGTCCGGCGCGTCGACCGGCGAAAAGGAGGCGATCGAACTGCGCGACGGCGATAAAAAGCGCTGGATGGGCAAGGGTGTGTCCGGTGCCGTCGCGAATATCAGTAAACGAATCGCGCCTGCTCTGTTGGGAAAGGACGCGTTCGATCAGGCCGGGATCGATCAGGCGATGATCGCGTTGGACGGGACCAAAACGAAAAGCCGACTGGGCGCCAACGCCATATTGGGCGTATCGTTGGCCGTTGCAAAGGCTTCCGCGAATGAGACGGGGCAGCCTCTCTATCGGTATCTCGGCGGAACCAATGCACGGGTGTTGCCTGTGCCGCTGATGAATATCATCAACGGCGGAGCCCATGCCGACAACCGGCTCGATCTTCAGGAGTTCATGATCATGCCGGTCGGCGCCAAGACGTTCAGCGAAGCGCTCAGGATGGCGACGGAGGTATTCCATTCGCTCAAGGCCATCTTGAAGAAGAAGGGACTCAATACCGCGGTGGGTGATGAG
>JAOUPN010000109.1 GCA_029879905.1 Nitrospira sp.
CGATATCCGCATGGCACTGGGTGAACAGCGCCATCTCGGACTCCGGTGCACAGGGCAAATGGAGTCCGGTCCGTACCATTAATGCATAGAGCCCGACGATTTTAAGCGTCACGGTTTTCCCTCCGGTATTGGGACCGGAGATCACCAATACGCGAGTCGTCTCGTCCAAGATGATGTCATTCGGCACCACCCGCTCTTTCGCCAACATCAGCAGCGGATGCCGTGCCTGCTTCAACAGGACGCGGCCCCGTTCATTCAGCTCGACCGGATTGCACCGCAATCTGCGGCTCAGTGTAGCCTTCGCCGCCACGCAATCGAATTCGGCCAATACCTCCAGACCTTCACGGATCTGCTCGGCTTTCGCTGCGACCAACGTGGTCAACCCCCGTAAAATACGGCGGACTTCCCGGTCCACATCCAGATCCGCCACCTTGATGGAATTATTCAACTCGACCAATTCCCGAGGTTCAAGAAAGACCGTCGCCCCACTGACCGAGATATCATGCACGATACCGGGAATCCTCCCGCGCATATCGGCTTTTACCAGCAACACATACCGTCCTTCCCGTTGTGCAAAATAGGTTTCCTGCAGCACCTCCTCGTATCGACGGGAATGGAGCATGCGCTCGAGATGCTCCCGCATATCCTGTTTCAACGCCTGGGCATGGTGCATGAGCCGACGCAATTCCGGCGTGGCAGATTCCTTGATGGCGCCGTCCGGTTGAATCGCCCCCTCAATGGCCGATCGGACCTGTCGCAGACTTTTGACTCCGAAAAGGGGCTCCGCAATACAGGCTAATGCCGGAGCTTGAGTCGCATGGCACGTTACATACCGCTCAATGTCCTCCATCAGCGATATCACGACGGCACAGTCCCGCAACTCATGAGTCTCCAGTTCTCCACCCTTGCCGGCCCGAACCAACACTTCACGAATATCGGGAAATACCAGAGACGGCACCGGTTCTTCAGATTCCAACAGTCGCCCCATTTCAGTCGTTTCCTGCTGGCGCAGCCGAGCCACGATCAACTCACCTGACAGCATCAGCGAACGACATCGCGCCGAGCCCATTGCCGACCGTGCATACTGAGCCAAGACATCCAGTAACCGAGGCCACTCCAATACCTGAACGGCCTTGAGGAACGTTTCATCCATATATGCCTCTCACATGGCTCCTAACCGACCCTAAACTCTAGCGAAGAGCCGGACCGACCCGCAAGATGGGTACCGTCATCCACAGGCTGCTGTTTCGGTATGCACAGCATAGAGTTTCCCCGTCAAACCCCGCCCTATCGTGTCAACAGAACTTGACAAGAATGAAAGGCCCTGGATACTATCGCGATTCACATGTGCCTTCACGTAGTCGCTTCATGATTTTTACTTAGATAGGGAATAACCATGGCTATTCGAATCGGCATCAATGGGTTTGGACGGATCGGGCGAAACGTGCTCCGCGCCTCTTGGGGCGATCCCGATCTGGATATCGTCGCGATCAATGACCTCACAGACGCAAAAACCCTCGCATATTTGCTGAAATATGACTCCGTGCACGGCACCCTCAATGCCGCGGTCGAAGCGAAGGACGACCACATTCTCATCGATGGGAAACCGCTCAAAGTGCTGGCAGTCAAAGACCCCAAGGAATTACCCTGGAAATCGCTGAATATTGATGTCGTCATCGAATCCACCGGTCGCTTTACCGACCGAGAAAACGCCGGGAAACACCTCTCCGCAGGAGCCAAGCACGTCATCATCTCGGCACCGGCCAAGAATCCCGACGTCACACTCGTCCTCGGCGTGAACGATGCCGCGTTCGACCCCTCAAGACATCAGATCGTTTCCAATGCCTCCTGTACCACGAACTGTCTGGCACCGGTGACAAAAGTCCTTTTGGACAACTTCGGCATCAAACACGGCATCATGACGACCATCCATTCGTACACCAACGACCAGCAATTGCTGGATCTCCCTCACAAGGACCTCCGGCGTGCACGCGCCGCCGGGATGTCGATGATCCCGACAAGCACGGGAGCCGCCAAGGCCCTGCACCTGGTTATTCCTGAGCTCAAAGACAAATTGGATGGCTTGGCCATCCGCGTGCCGACCCCGAACGTCTCTCTGGTCGACCTCACCGTTGAGACGGAGAAAGATTGCGATATCGAGGCAGTCAACGCCGCCTTTAAAAAGGCAGCGGATGGCCCGCTCAAAGGCATTCTCAAATACTCCGAAGACCCCATTGTCTCCGTCGATCAAAAAGGAGACGCTCACTCCGCCACCGTCGATGCTCCGCTGACCAATGTCGTCGACAAACGGTTGGTCAAGGTCACGGCCTGGTACGACAATGAATGGGGCTATTCGTGCCGAGTCCGCGACCTGGTCAAGGTCTTGGCTCGGAAGACAGCGAGCCGCTGAATTCCCGAATTGGAGCGCGAGTCGATTCTACAGACGGCCGGGTGCTGATCGACGGACTCCACAGGATGGAGTGAAGGAACGTCATGAACATGCACAAACAGACCGTCGATGATATCCCGCTCAAGGGCAAACGGGTGATTATCCGTGCGGACTTCAACGTACCGCTCGATGAAGCGTTGCAAATTACGGACGATACCCGCATCCGCTCTACCCTACCGACTATCAATCGTGTGGTGGATGAAGGCGCAAAGGTCGTACTCTGTTCACACCTCGGACGGCCGAAAGGCGCATTCGACCCAAAATACAGTCTGGCACCGGTCGCAAAACGGCTGGGGCGGCTTCTGGGAAAAGAAGTAGTTTTTGCCCCGGACTGCATCGGCCCGGCAGTTGAAAACCTCGTTGCGAAGATGAACGCGGGCGACGTGCTCCTACTGGAAAATCTTCGCTTCCATTCCGGAGAAGAAAAAAACGACGAGGCCTTCGCCAAATCCCTGGCCTCGCTCGGTGACGTGTTCATCAACGATGCATTCGGTGCCGCGCATCGTGCCCATGCCTCCACCGTCGGCATTACGAAGTTCATCAAGGATGCCGCCGCCGGAGCCCTGCTCAAGAAGGAAATTGAATACCTCGAAGGCGCCGTCGCCAATCCGGTCCGGCCGTTCGTGGCGGTGCTCGGCGGAGCAAAGGTGTCCGGAAAAATCGGCGTCATTGAAAATCTCGGGAAAAAGGTCGACAAGGTCATCATCGGCGGCGGTATGGCGTTTACGTTTTTGAAAGCCAAGGGGATGGAGATCGGCAATTCATTGGTTGAAAACGACATGCTGGACTTTGCCAAAGGCATTGAGGCTCGTGCCCTCTCCAGCGGAGTGAAATTCTACCTGCCGGTCGATTGCGTCGTCGCGGCCGGCCGCGAGCCCGGAGCAGAAACTAAAATCGTCCCGGTCCAGGAAATTCCGAAAGGCTGGTACGCCCTCGACATCGGCCCTGCATCAGTCAAACTGTTCACGGAGGCCGTCCAGAATGCAAAGACGATTCTCTGGAACGGACCGATGGGCGTATTTGAAATCGATGCCTACGCCAGGGGGACGCTTGCCATGGCGCATGCCATCGCCGATGCCTATGCCCTGACCATCGTAGGAGGCGGAGAAACATCCCTGGCCGTCCATCGCGCAGGAGAATCAGAAAGCATTTCCTTTATTTCAACCGGCGGTGGCGCCGCGTTGGAACTGCTCGAGGGCAAACAGCTGCCCGGTTTGGTTGCATTGCCCGACCGTGTCGATTAGCCGTCCCTTTTCGAGTGCGATACAGACAAACCGGGTTTTAGGCCTCACGGACAACATCGTGCGCACAACATTGATCGTCGGCAACTGGAAAATGAATAAGACCGCATCGGAAGCGGCAACCTTTATTTGCACGGTCGTGCCCAAACTCCCTGCACCACCGACGATTGAAATCGTGGTCGCTCCCCCCTTCATCGCATTAGAGTCCGTCCGCACAGCATTGGGGGCTTCAACTTCCGTTCAACTCGGTGCGCAAAACCTCTTCTGGGAATCCCATGGAGCCTATACCGGTGAAGTCTCAGCACCCATGCTGAAGGAACTGGGCTGCCGCTATGTCATCATCGGACATTCGGAACGGCGCACGTTATTCGGCGAACAGGATGAAGAAGTCCGGAAAAAAATCCGTTCCGCCCTTACACATCATCTCAAGCCGATCCTCTGCATCGGAGAATCCTTGTCCCAACGGGAGCAGGGACAAACCGATGAGGTCCTGCGGCGACAATTGACGGGAGGGTTAACAGGCCTCTCGGACAAGGACATGGCCGCCGTTGCCGTTGCCTACGAACCCGTCTGGGCCATTGGAACCGGAAAAGCCGCCACAAGCGAGCAGGCCGTTGCAGCCCACCGAACGATTCGTGCCTTCCTCGCCGACACCTGGTCCGCAGATCTCGCAGAAGCCACAAGAATTTTGTACGGAGGCAGCGTGACGCCGCACAACGTCAGCGGGTTATTGCAATCAGACCAAATCGACGGCGCATTAATCGGTGGGGCTTGTCTAGAGGTAGAGTCTTTTGCTACAATCTGCTGTCTTGCTGAATCGATTGGAGCTTGCGGGTAGATGGTTTACACATTAATCGTTATTCTTCACGTCTTCATCTGCTTCCTGATGATCGGTGCGATTCTGCTCCAGGCAGGGAAAGGAGCCGAAATCGGCGCCTCCTTCGGCGGATCAAGCCAGACAGTCTTCGGTAGCCGTGGCCCCGCAAATTTCCTCAGCAAACTGACCGTCGTCGTGGCAGCCGTATTCATGATGACATCGCTCACTCTGGCCATTCTGGCCAAGGAACGAAACATGGCATCGACCGTCATCGACCTGAACCAAAAGACCGAGTCAGCAGCTCCCGCAGCCCCGGTTGAAACTCCAGCTGACACTCCGGCCGCATCCGAGTCCACAGAGTCTACTTCCGACGCCGGCGAGTAAACCAGCCAACACCTGACTCGTCATTCGTCAAACGACGTGGAGCACAGCTCCGCGTGACGGCGATTATCGTGTAACAATTGACTTATGCCCTTGTGCTGGCAGGCTGTGGGATAACTCAGCCCGGATTCCGCAGTTGACCATTGTCCCTCTCGACATTCCCGCGTGCTTTAAGCGGGAATCCAGGACATCCGAAAACCTGGATGCCCGCCTTCGCGGGCATGACTTCCTTTCTCCTGCGACCGCATCATCTTCCCATCTTGCAAGGGGTTCTGATCGCTCGCTCATGCTCGCATCGTTCAACTGCGGAATCCAGGCTCTGTGTAGCCAGGACAGTCCCAGCGTCTCATTGAATGGCTCTGAGCGCCGCCTCAATAGCTGAACCGTGATATGCACATGACCGGTGAGGGGTACGTGGTAAGGGGTGAGGAGGAGGAAGAAGAAATGATGAATGGTTTAATGATACGTGACGGATTAAGAATTGAGATGTGGGAGAGCTGGATTTCAAACTCAACATTCAAAATTTTCGTGAGCCTTGCCCCTTGAACCTTGCACTGTAAAACGTTTCACGGCTTGAGGAAACGGCGACGACGAACGGGGCAGCATCCTGCTAAACGCGGGTCAACCACGATTCATGGGTGGGGTCTTCTCCACGCACAATGGAGAAGAAGGCATTCTGAAGAGTACTGGTAATCGGGCCGGGCTTTCCGTTTCCGATCCGGCGATTGTCGATTTCTCGAACGGGCGTCATTTCCGCGGCGGTCCCGGTGACAAAGACTTCGTCGGCCACGTACATCTCATCCCTTGTGAACCGTTCTTCCTCCACGACAAGCTTCCGCTCCCTGGCCAATTCGATCACCGAATTTCTGGTGATCCCTTCAAGAATCGACGTCAGCGGTGTCGTTTTGAGCTTTCCCCGGCGAACGATAAAAACATTCTCTCCCGTCCCTTCGGAGACGTACCCCTCGGCATCCAACATGATGGCTTCATCATAACCTGCGGCCTTAGCCTCGCGCTTCGCCATGATGGAATTTACATAATATCCAGAAATTTTCGCCTTCGTCATCGATACATTCACATGGTGCCTGGTAAACGACGACACGCAGGCACGCATACCGTTCGCTAACGCATCATCTCCCAAGTAGGCCCCCCATTTCCAAACCGCGATCGCCACCCGGATGGGATTATCACCAGGATGCACACCCATCGCCCCATACCCGATATAGACCAACGGTCTGATATAGCAGGCATCCAGCCTATTGGCACGAACGGTTTCAACAATGGCCTCGGCGATCTGCTTTTTATCGTAGGGCATCGCCATCATGCCGATATGCGCCGAATCAAACAGCCGATCGACATGTTCCTGAAGACGGAAAATAGCGGATCCGGACGGTCCTTTGTAGCAACGAATCCCTTCAAATGCCGCCAAACCGTAATGGAGGGAATGTGTCAGGATATGGACGTTGGCGTCATTCCACGCCACGAAGTTTCCATCCATCCAAATCTTTTCAGCCGGTTCCAGCATACGACCCAACTCCTCCGCACAACGGCAGCGACAATTTTTGGCTCAACAGCGTACTCGACGCGAGACGGCGAACTATAGCGTGCCCCCGAAAGTGCGTCAAGCAATTGAATAGCAGGACGGAGGTCTACCAGGCATTCAGATGCCTGCCTGAAGGAAAGACCGCTTAATGGATGGTGGAATAAGAATAGTTCAGCCGAGTGCTCAAGAAGGCTCCGATCCGTTCCTGACTGTCCGATTTCAGCTTCACCACCTTGACCCCGAACAGAAGTCCGCGAACCCAACGAACCACAACCCGTTGAATTTCTACCGGACCACCCTCATTTTCTGGGAGAGACAACCGCACCACGAGCTCCATCCCAGGCACCACCTGCTGATCCCCGATCACACGAAACCCGTTCTTAGATAAATTCATGAGCGTCCCCTTTCCAAGAAATTCGTCGCCCATGTAATATAATTCACAACGAACCGGGACCCGATGATAGGTACGAATCACAAAACGCGTTGACGGCATGGTCCCTCCTTTCACAAGACGAACAAAATAAAAAGACCGTCCATGCCTTCCGCTGGACTAAGCCCGAAGAGATAGTGCAAGATACTGTGATCAGAGGCCTTTCTCCTAGCCCTCCAGAAGGGTGGGAACAGCCAACTTTTGCTGCGCTTCCTATTGGGAGAAGAAATTGTCCGGGCTTACGATGATTTTCTTGACTCTCGGCAAAACGATATGTTAGATGAATCGGTCCGCTATGGAGAACAGAGCTATGTATGCAATCGTAGAAACAGGTGGGAAACAGTATCGGGTTGAGGCCGGGGCAACGATTCAAGTCGAAAAATTGCCTGGCGATGTCGGCGCAGTGGTTGAATTAGACCAGGTGCGCTTAGTACACGGTGACGCCGGACTGGTCGTTGGCCAGCCGATCGTGCAAGGCGCGAAGGTCACGGCTGAAATCGTGCGACAGGATCGAACCAGATCGATCATTGTCTTCAAGAAAAAACGCCGGAAGAATTACCGCCGGACGCGGGGCCATCGGCAAAGCTTTACCAAGCTCCTCGTGACTGGAATTGCAACGGCTTAGACCCCACGAGGGAAAAGGGATCATTCATGGCAACAAAGAAAGGCGGCGGATCATCACGGAACGGGCGGGATAGTAATCCCCAATATCTTGGTGTGAAGGCCTACGGCGGGCAAACCGTCACGGCCGGCAGCATTATTGTCCGCCAACGCGGCACCAAGTTCTTTCCGGGCTTCAACGTCGATCTTGGGCGGGACCACACATTGTTTGCGCGGGTGACCGGCATGGTCAAGTTTGAAGGCGGACGCACCAGACGTAAAGTCAGCGTATACCCTCTTCCCGCTAAACCCTGATTCCCCTCCTACTCACTTAGGCCGACAGACTGTGAAGGAATGCCTACCCGACCCATCATGATGACGGGTCTGGTAGGCTCCTGATCAGTACGTCCGTGACTTCGTAATCCGCGATTCCAATTCGATCATGTTTATCGACGAAGTGCAAATCACGGTGCGAGCCGGTCGTGGGGGAGACGGCATCTGCAGTTTCCGCCGGGAGATGTATGTGCCACGCGGAGGGCCTGACGGAGGAGACGGGGGCCATGGAGGCAATGTGGTCTTCTCGGCATCCAACCGGCTCACCACCCTTCTGGACTTTCGCTACCAAAAACACTACCAGGCCGAAAACGGAAAGCCCGGCAGAGGTTCCAATTGCACAGGACGGACAGGCTCAGACGTTGTTCTCTCGCTCCCGGTCGGCACCGTCGTCCACGATGAGACCACCGGCGAGATCCTCGCCGATCTGGTCGCCGACGGGGAAACCGCGATCATTGCGCGGGGCGGTCGAGGCGGCCGAGGCAACAGCAATTTCGCCACATCCACCAATCGGACACCCACGCGATGTACTCTCGGAACCGAGGGTGAAGAGCGAACATTACGGCTGGAGCTCAAACTACTTGCCGACGTCGGCTTGGTCGGGTTCCCCAACGCGGGAAAGTCGACACTGATCTCGGCCATTTCATCCGCTCGACCCAAAGTCGCCGACTACCCCTTTACCACACTGGTTCCCAATCTGGGCGTCGTACGCTGGGGATCCGACCGTAGCTTTGTCGTCGCCGACATTCCCGGCCTCATTGAAGGCGCGCATCACGGGAAAGGTCTGGGATTTCAATTTCTCCGGCATATCGAGCGTACCGCTTTCCTACTCCACTTAGTCGATGTGTCCGAATGGGCCCCTGAAGACCCGATCACCGGATTCGAGGTCATGCGACAAGAACTGGCGACCTATGACGAAACCCTGATGACTCGCCCCTTCGCTATCGTCGCCACCAAGATCGATATCAGCGGGGACTCAGAACGATTGAGTCAGCTCCAGACCTATTGCAAGCGAAAAAAATACCGGTGTTTCCCTATCTCGTCCGCAACCTGGGAAGGTCTAGACAAACTGATCATGTTCGTCGGCAAACAGGTGGACGACCTCAGACACACACCATGCGAAACGAAATCCTGACCCGTGCGAAACGTATCGTCATCAAGATCGGGAGCAGCCTGATCGCTTCTCGTGCCACAGGTCTGCGTCCGGAGCAAATCGAGCGCTTAGCCGACGAAATCGCCGCACTCAAAGCAAGCGGACGAGATATCCTACTTGTCTCATCCGGCGCCATCATATCAGGCATCAAAAAATTAGCCCTCAAGGAATACCCGAAGAGCCTGCCGGTCAAACAGGCAGCCGCGGCCGTCGGTCAAAGCCGACTCATATGGGCCTACGAAAAGGCTTTTGAGCGCATGGGAATCCACGTCGCTCAAATTCTTCTTACCCACCAAGACCTTGCGGATCGCCGCCGGTTTTTGAATGCCCGCTACACCCTGACGGCCCTGATCGGTTTCGGCATCATTCCCATCATCAACGAGAACGACACGGTCTCGGTAGAAGAAATCAGAGTCGGTGATAACGATACCTTGGCGAGCGAGGTCGCCCATTTAGTCGACGCGGATATGCTGATCATTCTGTCGGATGTAGACGGACTCTACACGGAAGACCCGCGGAAGAACCCGAGCGCCACATTGATCGATCTTATCCCGGAGATTACCGAAGATATCGAGCGGCGGGCCGGCGTATCCAGCACCTTCGAAGGTACCGGAGGCATGGCGACTAAAATTCGAGCCGCTAAGAAAGTCGGCGGATATGGGGTCCCGACCTTGATCATCAACGGAGAACGTGCAGGACTCCTTCCTCACGTCCTGGCAGGAGGACCAGGCGGCAGCCTATTTCTCGCACGCGAACGACGCCTCACCAGCCGCAAACATTGGATCGCCTTTACCCTTCGCTCACGTGGGCACCTACGTCTGGACCAGGGAGCCGTCGACGCCTTGATCACGAGGGGAAAAAGCCTCCTCGCCTCTGGTATCGTCGATGTGACCGGAGACTTCGATGCCGGAGACCCCGTAAGCTGTCTCGATCCCGACGGAAAAGAAATTGCCAAAGGCCTGGTCAATTTCCCCTCAGATTTGCTCGACCGTATCAAAGGTCTCAAGACTCAGGATATCAGCCGGCAAATCGGGCGGCAGGAATATGAAGAAGTGATCCACCGGGACGACCTAGTTATTCTCTAGTGCCGAGACGTACGTACTGAGTGATGAGCCCTTCTAAATTTGAGTCACCCTCCTCACCCCTCACCCCTCACCATTCACCCCTTCGGCTTGGCCTATTCGGCGGCAGCTTCAATCCTATTCACAACGGCCACTTGACCATTGCGCGCGTGGCTCACGACAGACTCCGGCTTGACCGGATACTGTTCATCCCAACGGGTGACCCACCGCACAAACAAGACGGA
>JAOUPN010000476.1 GCA_029879905.1 Nitrospira sp.
GCCAGTCCGCCGAGACCGATGATAATAAATTTGAGTCGATGGCGGATCGGTTCATGGCTTCCGCGCAAGACTAATTCCAGCTGTGCTAATCCCAACGCCGTCCCGACGATCAAAAAGATATGCAGCAGGAATCCCCACGACACAATCGCGATCTTTGCCTGGGTGCCGCCGACCACGGTCCACTGAAACGTCTGTCCTGTTAGAACCAGGCCTGCCAGCAGGCCGCCGATAATGCCGACGACACGGGCGCGCCATTGCACCGACACATTCTTGCTCCGGTCAGCCGGGTTGAGAAACGCCAACCCGACATAGAGCAGGGCCGCCGGTTGGAATAATTGTGCCAGCATCGCGACTCCCCGCCAGACGAGTGCATCGGCTTCATCGATCATTTCCAGACCGTTCGCCATGTGACTGAGGGCAATCAACGTGAACAGCGCGGCAAGACTCCGGTGGGACGAGCCGGCCTGCCGACGGACGAACAGAAGAGCCGCCAATCCTGCGGCAACGGCGGCGGCCAAGAAGGCCATGATTGAAAACCACGAAGAGACAATCATAAGGGTCTGTCTAGTGTATCTGGTTTCTCTGGTTTATTTTGTTTGTTTGGTGGATCTGGTTCAACTCAAGAAACGAAATAAACTAGAGAACGAACGGGGACAGGCACCGCAAGAGACGGCGGAGCCAGTCCCCTCCCAGCGTTTCACGTTTCCTGAGTCAATCCCAACCCGACATCTTACATTTCACATTTTACTTTTTACATTTCACGTCTTCTTACGCCTTACTCCTCACTGTTCACTCCTCACTGGTCACGTGCCCCTTAGCCTTCAATTGAACATTCAACATTGAACATTGCGAAAACTGGGACAGGCACCTCGCCTGCGGCGGGAGCCAGTCCCTGTTAACCCATATGTCGATACAAGAGGCGGCCGGCCAGCGCCAGCACAGGCTCCGGCAAATATCCCATCATCCGTTTAGCATACTGCCTGGTCATACCCTCCGCAAATGCCGATGCCGGCACAGCGGGCATCCGCCACGTCACCAATGGTATACGATCCGAAGACCAGCGGTCTTTGAAGGCAATCAAGCCCGGATTATCAAGATCTGAACGCCCAAGATCCAACACCTCTGCACCAGTTTCTTTTGCATGCTTGATCACCTGCCAAAATACAAACGGCATGCAGCCAAGGTGATGAAAGGCGGCATCGGACCCGCCATACTTATAGACCATGGTCTTCCCATGCCTCAGCGTGAGCATGCCGGCGAGTGGACGGCCATCCTGATACACCACATGAATAGAGACTGCCTCTCCCAGACAGTCCACCAGATGATGAAACCAGGCAAAGGGCTGAGGGGGAACGTGGTGGCGAGCACGGGTGAGTTGGAGCAATCCGTACAGATCGCGCAGGAGTTCAAGACTACGTCCCGTCACATACTCAAGTGAGGCACGTTCGGCCCGTCGGATCTTTCGCTGAATACAATCTTTATGGAGCTTGCCATATAGGACATCGAGAGCAGGCCGAAGATCCAGACGATGCAGCGCATAGGTCTCTGCTTCCGTGAAGCCGCTGATGCCGTTCATGGCAGGGTCGGCTGAACGGACTTCGATGTACTTATAGGCTCCCTGATTCAACAACGATCCAAGATGGGCGCAGAGCAGCTCCAGCACTTCCGGGTGCTCGACCAGCGGTTCACAATGATCGGAAAAGGGCAGCGAGACGAGGCGATGACCGGTCAACCAACTGCGCACGGCGCAACAGACAACAGCATTGTTCAACCCATCCGATGGGGCCGAGGTCGTAAACGCGATGGGCTCGTATCCATAGGTGGCCTGCAGCGCCTTCAGCCAACCACGCGTATGAAACACCGTCGCATTCGGATGCCGGGCGACGAATTCAGGCCACCGAGCATCTTGCAGCGGATCAATCGTCCACACGCCGTTCAGTTGAGGCGACATTCCATCCACACCCTTTATGCCGTTCGTCATTCGTTCTGGAATTTCGGGTTTCTAGTTGCGGGTTGCGGGTTGCGGGTCTCGAGTTTCGAAAGATCACGACTTCTTAGCTCGACGCTCGAAACAAGGAACTCAAAACACGAAACTTTCCGCGGACGCGTTTCACATCTTACGTGTTCCGTACCCGAACCGTTGTTCGACGCGCCGCAAGAACCACATGAGGGAAAAGAGCACCACCAAGGAGAGAGCAAAGAGTGGAATGCCTCCACTGCTGTGCAGCACGCTGTTGGTAATATACTGGGGGTCGACATAGTTGGCCAACAAGGTCAAACCGACGATGCGAAAGGCATTCTTGACGATGGCCAGCGGGACAACGATGGTCAGCATGCCCACCTTGGCCCAGAGGGAACGGAGAAAGAAATGGCCTGCCACGAGGACCGTAATAATCAGTGAAAGAAAGGACCGAATCCCGCTGCATTCCTCGGCGACATGCACGGAAAAATTCGTCAGACTGAATGAGAACCCTTCACGAAACACGGGAATACCCAGCATGGCAAATATGACATCCGATGCCTCAGCCGACATCCGTTGCAGAAATCCTATGATCGCGCTGAGCATAACCGAGGGAAACGGGACCATGAACAGCAGAAACAGCAGCCCGAACGACACATGCTGAAATGGTCGCACCCCATAACTCAGGAAGAAGATCCCCCAACAGATGGCCACAAACCCGGTCATGATCACCGACAAGGCATCGGGCCCGAGTGCGACGGTATCGC
>JAOUPN010000477.1 GCA_029879905.1 Nitrospira sp.
TTCGATGAAGTGGACCCCAAGCTCGTCCAACTTCTGTGCGATGCGGACCTTGTCTTCCACCGAAAAACTGACGTCTTCCGCCTGCGCCCCGTCGCGCAAGGTCGTGTCGTAAATTTCCAACGATGCCGCCCGTTCGTCGGACGGTAGTCCGACGGAAACCGGACGCTCCTCATGGGAGGCGCGGGAAGCAGGTGATTTTCCAGGGTTTCGAGTCATAGCCATAAAGGGTACCAGTTTCAAGGGCTGTCTGTCGATGGCCCAAGACTACGTATCTGTCTCCTGGTAGGGGCAGGACTCGGCACGAGAGTGCGCCAACCAGACCCTGTTGATCAGCGGCTGTATGTCCACTTGGAGATATCTCCGACCAGGGGACGCATCGTAGTCTCTCAGAAGGACCAGACTACTCTCTGAATAAGAGCCACAATTACATCGCCCACTGATATCGTATCTTCAGCCCATTGAACTGGTCGTATCGAATCATTTTTTCATGTTGGAGTCGTCCCACGACAATCCCCGGCGCAACACCAATAGCCTTGGCGAACACTTGAATAGCCTGCGCACTCTTTAGCCTATGTAATTCGCCTGTTCGATCAGGGGGGATTAGATGACCCGCCGCGAAGCGATCAGCCTCCACTTCTCCCTCACCTGTCATATGGTTTAGATCGATGAAGGCCTCCTTCTTCCCACCAAAAAGTATGTGCCCTGCCTCATGGAAGAACGTAAACCAGAATTGGTCGTTGGTCTTATAGCGAAGGCTCAGTTGGATCATCGCCTTTTCAGAAGTCAACCATTGTGTCGCTCCGCTGACTGGAGCGTTCTTGATCTCGGGGATTAACACTACGGCGACACCGGCACCTGCGCAGAGCGCTTTCATCGTCGGCACAAATTCTTCCGGCTTATTCACTGTACAGGCCCGAATCTCGTCGAGAGCAGCACGGAACTTTACCTTGTCGAACGGGAAACACGGGACCGCTCTCGCCTCCACTTCTCCTAATCGCAACCATGTTGCGATAGCCTCAGGCTGTCCACGGAATACGGATGACTTGCGATACGCTACCTCAGGGCTCAACCAAATATTATTCCAGGCATTCACATCCGCGACTCCGAAAAAAGCTAATACCGATTTGAGTGTGAGTACCGGATCTGGGTGTTTTTCGATCTTCTTGCGTCTAACTAATTCGGCAGCAGGAATGGTCTTTAACCAGGCTATATCGCTTTCCAGACGCTCCTTTTCATCACGCTTGGCCAATTGCGCCCGGTAGTTGGCCTCTAAATTAATCCACATCCTTGCCGGCACACCAGTGACCTGTTCCAACCGAACAGCCGTCTCATACGTAAGAGGGGCAACCCCATGAATAATCTGATTAATATGCTTGTGCGAGAGTCCTGCTCGTGTGGCCAAATCCCGTTGTCCCATGCCCAACGCATCAATAGTTTCCTGCAACGTTCGTCCAGGCGGTACGGCATAATCCGGTTCAAAAGTGTAGCGTGTTCTTGTAGATTTTCTGGCCATAGGTCCCTCAGTGATAGTCAATGATATCCATTACGCAAATTCTCGTAACATGGGACCAATCGAGACTCCCGTCCGGCTTACAAGGCAATGGGTTGTGATCCGGCTTGAAGATCAGGCGTCTGGGATGCACCAAATCGACGGCAAGCTGCCCTTTTCGATCCTGTGATAATTCATGGCAGCGGACAGGAGGCAACCGACTGATATCATCGAGCGTATCCGCTGCGTGGAATTCGGCCAACCGCTGCTGGACCTTTTCGGCCAATGGCTTGCCGAACGCGGCCCGCATCTCTTTCTCGGAGTTGCAGACCTTCTGTAACTTTCTTGAAGAGAAGTGTATCTCCATATATACAGTCTGGTCAATAATTCCATTTACCTACTGAGTAAATGAAAATACGTCCGTTCCTGGCAGCAACAATCATGCCGCCAAGAAGCTTTTCTTGCGCCGGTGAGAATCGGTGAGGGGTTGATCTTCCGAGAGAATCTGCTGATAGAAGGTCTAATGGCCATGAAGTCCTCCCTCTCAGCTAACTGTACCAAGAGAGTGGTCCCGAAAACTCGGACGGTGCGCTACGTGATAGTTTCGCGTTTTTGAAATTACCGCGACGTGGCAACACAAAGACGCGAATCGGCGAAGAGGATACGACGGAATCACGGAACAACCGTTAAATCCTCGGTGTCGACATCCGACACAACACACGCCAAGCTGGCCAAGCAACTTGGCGGCCGCTTCTCGGAGATCACCACAGAGAAACAGCACCCATTGACCATGGCCACAGACGTCTACGGCAAGCCCACATCAATGAAATGGCACACAGACAATTTGTTCATAGGCCCCCCGGGAGTTAGGCAAGCTTTGTGCCTATCCCTCGCCAGCCCACGCAAGCCCATTCAGGCCAATCCCATCAATAGTTCAGGGGAAATCATATGTTTGGCTGAAGTTGGCTGGAATGAGGTGGGCTTGAGCATAACTTGAGCACAATTCGTTAAATTGGAAATCCAAATCGGTGGTGTCGATGCGGCGCTTGGCGTCAATGTCGGGCATGGGGCTAGTTTTCCACGATGCCTTTGCAGTCCGGATAGCCGGTACACCCCCAGAATTGTCTCCCCTCGTTCTTGCCCTTCTTCGCGGTGCGCAGGACCGTGGGTTTGCCGCACTGAGGGCAGGACGGGATGTTGTCGGACGAATTGGAGAGATCAGACGGATCGGGT
>JAOUPN010000479.1 GCA_029879905.1 Nitrospira sp.
TCCGCGCGGTATTGTTTGGCTTGCCGTTCCCGTTCCGCCTGCATGCGGGCGAAGACGGCCTTCTCATTCTGCTCGGGGAGGTCGGCGCGTTTGATGCGCACGTCATCCACCGCAATCCCATACACCGCAGCGGTTTCGTTGGCGCGCTTGGAGACGACCCGCATAATGTCGGCCCGGGTGCTCGACACGATTTCCGCCAAATCATGGCGGCCTAACTCGACGCGCAGCTCCGAATAGATGATGTCGTGCAGCCGTTGCAGCGCCCCGCGCTGGCTTTGGAACGCCTGATAGACCTTGAGGGGGTCCGTGATGCGCCATTTCGCAAAGTTATCCAGCAGCAGCGTCTTCTTATCCTGTGTAATCACGTCCTGGGCACTGGAATCGTAGTCCAAGAGGCGTTTGTCGAAATAGGTCACATCCTGCACGAAGGGCATCTTGATATAGAGGCCCGGCTCCGTAATATTTCGCACGGGTTTGCCCAACTCCACGACGATGGCGGTCTTCGTCACATCCACGATGAAAAGAGGCGAAGCCCCCAACACGAACAAGGCCACCACCACAGCGACCAGCGCAATGCCCACTCCTTGCTTCGTCATGGTCGGAGACTCCTCAGGTCAGATGGTTTTGCCAGGTCCGCATGCAGTTCCTCCTCCGTCAGCTCCTCGAGGGGACGTGGCGGTTTGGGTGCGGGCGTGGATTTGCTCAGCCGGTCCAGGGGCAGATAGGGCAGCACGCGCTCGCCGGCCTTGCCGTCGATGATCACTTTCTCCATATGCGGCAGGATCTCTTCCATCGTTTCGATGTAGATGCGCTTGCTGATGA
This sequence comes from Nitrospira sp., assembly GCA_029879905.1. Taxonomy (GTDB): domain Bacteria; phylum Nitrospirota; class Nitrospiria; order Nitrospirales; family Nitrospiraceae; genus Nitrospira_D. The sequence goes on from JAOUPN010000479.1 coordinate 823, forward strand.
CGTCCTTGGCCTGTTGGTATTCCTTCAGCGTGGCCAGGAAGCGATTGGTTTCGCCCTGGGCCCGATTGAGCCGTGCCTGCGCAAACCCTTTCGCGCGGTTCACCTGCTGGGCCGCTTCACCCTTGGCCTTGGGAATAATGTCGTTGCGATAGCCCTGGGCCTGGTTGATTAATTTCTCCCGATCTTCCTTGGCATTGGTCACGTCTTTGAACGCGGCGGCCACGGCTTCGGGAGGATCGACGTCCTGGAGTTGCACGGCGGCCACCTGGACACCGGCGCGGTACTCGTCGAGGATGCTTTGCAACAAGACCAGCGTGCCCTGTTGAATCTCGGCTTTGCCGGTAGTCAAGGCTTCGTCGATTTTGCTTTTGCCCACGACTTCGCGCATGGCGGCCTCGGCGGCCTTGCCGATGGTTTCATGGATGTCCGCCACATTGAAGAGGTAGTCGCTCGACTCTTTGATCTTGTACTGGACGATGAATTCGATTTTGAGAATGTTCATATCCCCGGTCAGCATCAGGGCTTCCTGCGGGACGGTCTGTTGTCGCCCCTGTAGATTGGTCCGAAACCCGACTTCGACGCGGTGGAGTTTGGCGACTTTCGGCTGCAGTACGCTCTCGACGAAGGGGATTTTGAAGTGGGGACCGGGTTCGACGGTCCGCACCGGCTCCCCGAAGCGCTTGACGACGCCTTCTTCATCCGGGGCCACGATGAAGACGCTCTGCCACACCAGAAAAACGAGTAAGGCGGCTCCGACCAGCTTCACGACTCCGCCGGAGGGGAGCATCCCCTTCAGCCCGCCCGACGGAAACAGATTCTTCATCTGCGATTGGGCTTGCTTCAGCGCCTCTTCCAGCGGGTCCTTCTTCCGGCTCCACGGGTCTTGTTGGGGGTCCCACACCATATATAGTGCCGTATCCTTGTGGTTGTTAAAAAACAAAGAAGCAAATGGCAAATTGTTTAGACACAATACCAGAGTGCTTCAAGCGGGGGCAAGGTCTGATTTGGTTGTGGTGTTATGTCAATGGACTGTCCTAAACGGTCAGAACGATACGACGAGTTGGATACCACCATAGGCCATGTGTGCAGGATGGCTTATATAAATGAATTTCAAGGGAAATGGTGTTGCGTTGTCCATTTACGTGACACTTCCTCCGCATGAGGACCCTGCCCCAGCCGTACAACCATAGCAATGATTGCGGGTGGCGATCCGGCGGTGATGGAGACGGGCCGGATCAAAGTCGCGGATATGCCTCGGGGCTTCAGGGGAAACCGGCAGGGCCAGCATCTGATTGAAGTCACAGTCGTAGAGCGTCCCGTCCCATCCAACTGACAGCGTGGAGCGGCACATGACTCCGGTGGCGGCGGCAGGATTGAATGCCGTCGCCAGGCGCTCCATATAGCCCTCGTAATTCCCGCTCTCGATGAGAAAGTCCAAGAAACGGCTGATGGGCATATTGGTGATGGTATAGAGCCGCGTGAACTCGAGGCCGTAGCGGCGGCGCAGTTCATGTTTGAAGCGTGTTTCTGTGGCTGCTTGAGGAGGAGGCAGAAAGGCGCCGACCGGATTGTACGCCAAGGTTAAGGTGAGGTTGCTGTTTGGCCGGCCATAGCCCTGGTGATTGAGCAGACGAAGGGCTTCAATCGATTTCTCGAATACGCCATCGCCCCGTTGCGCATCCGTGTGCGGCGCGTGGAACGAGGGGAGCGAGGCCACAATTTCGACCTGGTGGTCTGCCAGGAATTCCGCAAGATCCGCTTGAGACGGCACGAGCAACACGGTGAGGTTGCACCGATCTATAACATGCCGCCCGAGTGCGCGGGATCCTTCGACCAGCCGTCGGAAATTGGGATTGAGCTCCGGGGCTCCTCCGGTGAGATCGACGGTCGGGATATCG
>JAOUPN010000478.1 GCA_029879905.1 Nitrospira sp.
AGTCAACGAACCGGGCGACATCGACGTGTCAGCATCCAGTGAGACGCGGCCATGTGCAGGCGCATGCCGATTCAGTGACGCCACATGATCGGATGTATGCACCTGGGTAATCCATTCTTCTTCGGCCTTGCGCGGCTCAATCTTGACCAACTGCGCCATCGTTCCGCTCTGTTCTAACTGCTGGAGGATCGCACGAAGCCGATTCGGGGATTCCGGATGCCCGGCTCCCATATCGTGCTCGAGATACGCTGCATGATAGACAAGCCCGGTCTTTCCCATGTCAACTACCCGTGAAACGTTAAACGTAAAGGTGAAACGTACCTCGTCGATTCAGCAGTCAAAAGTTTCTGAGTTTTTGCCTCGTCGGTAGCGTTGTCGCACAAAATAGTCTCGAAACACGCAACTCGAAACCAGACACTCAAGAGCGAGATACATAAGCAGCATAGATTATCATGCAGGAAAGAACGTAGACAATGAGCGGACGCTGCTGCTATCGTCCCGTCAAGCTCGCATTATTCATGACAGTTCGTCGCCCGTTCGACAGGCTCAGGGTCCCGAGCATCGTCGAGCCTTCGACCCCGCTCAGGCTCGATCCCGAGCGAGGCCGAGGGATCTAGGGACGAAATCGCCAAGCCGCGTCGCGAGAGCGGCGCGCGGAGGCCTGAGGTCCTGAGTCGTACTCGTGCAGTACGTCGAGGGACCGAGGGGCGAGCCCGCCAAACCGAGCTTGCTCGTGCCGCCGCGTTCGATCACCTCGCGGCGGAGAGGTGTTTGACCTTCGACTTTGCAGTCGAGGCTTGTCGTAGCAGCGGATCGGTGATTGCAGCAGAAGTGCTCATGAAGAATACGGGCTAAGGAGGGACATCATGCCGAATCCACGAATTGAGCCGTTGAAGAAGGTACTCGCAATCGACCCACATGACGACGTCGCATGGTTCGGACTGGGCAAGGCCTATATGGATGATGGGGACTTTGAAGAAGCGGCCAACGCCTTGAGGCAATGCGTCACCGTAAAACCCACCTATTCCGCCGCCTACTTCGCGTTGGCTCAGTCGCTCCAGACGTTGCACAGATTTGACGAATGCCGGACCATCATCGAAACCGGCATCGAGGTCTCCACTAAAAACGGCGACGTCATGGTCACCAGAAATTTGGAAGCACTGAAGAACACCTTACCATCATGAAACGGCTTACCCCATTCCCTGCCCTATTCCGCCTCCCTCCATGGACTTCCAAACTTGCTCACGATCGGCGGCGCCTCTTTCCGTCGGACAGGGACCGTATGCACTTCGTCATCACCTTGGCGTCGATGAATGTGGCACATGGAACCGGCGGTCCGTTCGCTGCCGCCGTCTTTGAAACTCAATCCGGAACACTTGTCGCCATCGGAATGAATCTGGTCGTCTCAACCAACTGCTCGCTGGCCCATGCCGAATTAGTGGCACTGGCCAATGCGCAACAGACTCTTCACAGTTTCGACCTCGGCGCTTCCGGCATACCGAAACATGACCTCGTTACCAGCTCAGAGCCCTGCGCCATGTGTTTTGGAGCGATTCCCTGGTCAGGTGTCCGGCGTGTGCTGTGCGGCGCCCGCGCCAGCGACGCGGAAGCCATCGGATTCGACGAAGGGCCGAAACCGAAAGCCTGGATGGCGGCCTTACGACAACGTGGGATCACCGTCATCCGTGACCTATGCCGGACAGAGGCCGTTACGGTGCTTCAGCAATACAAGCGGAACCGCGGCACCATCTACAACGCCCGCAATTACGCACAGCAGCCATAAGAAGTCTGCCTCGCAACGGCCGCTATAACATCTCACAAAAGATATCCGCCTCTCGCTCAGTCAAGGGCATCCGTGCGTTGGGATTCTGAATCAGCATACGGACGCGAGGCATAATCCGCTGATGCTTAGCTCGCTCCACCAGCTCAACATTGGCCAACCTGGTTCCAGCCTTTGACGGCAGGGGCACCACATCCCACAACGAAATGAACACCGCACTGAGATGCGGCAACTGTGTCAGGAGCACGGTCACGGCACCGGCAAACGCTTTCACATCCAGCCAAATTTCTTCCCGTCTGACATTCAGCCCGACCGCCAGATCGGCACGCGGAATTGAGATATGCAGGACGACCGGATCATGATAGTCGATCAACTGCTTGGACTTCTGACGAATACGCGCAAGAACCCGATGAGTGAGGATAACCCCGCGATCCTCTTCTTCACTCTGTTCTTCATCTCTTTCAATACCCCGGAGCGGGACTCGCCGGCGCACCGACGATCCCACCATTGCCGTCACCTCGATAAAAAATCGCTCGCCCCCTACATGACATTCCAGGTCGGCCGTGCGTGCCTGTGATTCGGGGAGAAAGGTGATACGGACTCCGGACCGAACCAACTGTGCGGCCAGCTCCAGTTCGGCCAATGCCGACTCTTGTACACCGACATCATCCTGAGTGAGTCGGTGAACAAGTCGCCCAAGTCGAAGATGGCTCGATTGATCAGTACAATGCCGATGTAAGGCCGTCCATCTGTCTTCGACCATGCGGGAGAGCCGTTCAGTCGGCGGGTCTTTCCGAACAGGCCGGGGGATCCCGCCACCATCTCGCATATGGCCGACTAATTTAACGGTTCGCCTTGAACGCCACCGCGCCATCGGTCCTCGTCATACATTATCGGTCAAGAGTTTTGGGGGGAGAGGGTCTTGTTTCGGGTTTCGGGT
>JAOUPN010000480.1 GCA_029879905.1 Nitrospira sp.
CTGAGATGACCTGGATCTCGCGGTCGGTTCCCAGGCGCTTCAGGACCAGATTGACATGTTCGAGCACTCGCACATCGATGGTCCCGATTTCTCCCGTGGAATGACAACGCAAAAGATAATTCACATCGTCGAGCGCTTCCCAGTCATAGCGTCCGGCCTCATCACGATAGGTGACATCCAGCCGTTCATCGGTCCAGGCGTTGACCAGCTTGACCCGCCCCTCGGGCAAATCACGGGCGGACACGCCGGAAGGACAGAGCCATTGCCCCCCCATCACGAGTGCGCCGACCAACGAGGTGCGAAGAAATATACGGCGGGTCCATCCCCGCTCAGGATCTTCCATCATGCTCATGAGGTCTGTGTCGGTGAATGGCCGCCTTGGGATGACATAAATGACACATCGGCTTGTAACAAAATTCGACAAACCGGTCAACCGGTTTTCCTGGTCCCATTTTTGACAATCCCCTCTCCTCCCCTAGTGCGAACTCCACAACTGCTTGTATTATCACATGATTTTACAGACTAACCTCTGATGAGTACGGCAACTCCCTTCTTTTTTCCATGCATTTCATCCTAGACACTGCGCGCCGGCACCAGGTAAGATTCTCCCGAGCTATTAAGGGAGATGCTTCATGGAAACTATCCTCGTCATTGACGACGAGCAATCCATCCGGGGACTCGTACGAGAAATACTTGAGAAGGAGGGGTATCAGGTGGTCGAGGCGGGAAACGGCCGTGAGGGGCTTGCCGTGTACCAGAAGCAGCCTGTGGATCTCGTCCTAATGGATTTGCTCATGCCGGAAACCGATGGATTGGAAGCAACCCTTCAACTCACTCGCGAATATGTCGACGCCAAAGTCATCGCGATGACAGGTGCGCAAGGGAACCGCAATTTTCTAGATGTCGCTAAACTCTTCGGCGCACGCCGTACGATTGAAAAACCCTTTGATATCGCAACCCTGGTCCAGGCGGTCAAAGAGGAACTCGCAACCTCCTGAAACTGGCTTCCCGTTCTCACCATCCGATATTCTTTTCGACCCTACAGCCTCCCGGTTGCTCCTCTGAACCGCCCCGGCAAGATCGTCTCTTCACGTATTCACCTACCCGCCAATTTCTTGCGCGTCAACCCGCGCATCATCGCAGAGTCGCGGAACCCCACTTCACTGAGCGCATCCATGAGATGCAGCCCCTTGGTCGCGACCAGTTCCTTGGCCTTGGCATAGTTGGCCGCACTGAATCGCGCCACCGCCGGTTGCTCGTTTACGATCTGACAGGCCAAGATCTCGCCGTTCACCTCGAGCGTTCCGCCTTGCTCAACCAATGTCTTGGCCTGCACCATAGTAATGCCGTGCAATTCGGCAAATTCCTGTAACCCTCCGGTTTCCACAAGCCGTCCATCCGGCATAATGCAGAGCCGCTTGAAATGTGGCGACCAATCCTTGCGGAAATCGATATACTTGATATCCCCGCCTTTAGCCACGGCACGATCCAACGTCCGATAGTCCAAACCAAGGTTTTTTTGCTGTAACTTGGCGTTCAACTCTTCCGGCAATGTTTGCCGAAACACCTGTCCGGCCGCTTCCTCAAGCGAAATGCCGCGGCTCCGAGCCAATTGTTCCGCCTCGGCAAACTGCATCAGATCCAAGACAAATGTCTGTTTCGGACCTCCTCCGGACCGATCCACGATGCAGGCGAACAGTCCACGCGTCAGCAACCCGCCGGTCTGGGGGTAGATATAAATCCCGCCTTCCACAAGAAGTGTCGTTGTGTGATCCAACGGAACATCATAACTTTCAGAAAGAATTTTGGCATGGGCCGGCAAATCCTCCGCCAACGTCATCGCGCAGACCGTGACATTTCCCGGCGCATCGAATTCGGAATAGTCCTCCACAATGTTGTAGAGCACCACGGGTTTCGGCTTCTCAGCCTTCTTTTTGATTTTGAACATGTGTTCCTTCTAGTGAACGGTAATGAGTGATGGGTGATGAGGCGTGCGCTCAATCCTGAGCTGATCACCCATTACTGATCACTTGTCACCTTTTATATGGTGATACGGTGGCAATGTTTGCAACCGATGGTCTTCGACCGGACCACCGATCGTGAAGTGATACAGCGATTGCAGACTCAGCCCATTCACCGCGAGAATCTCATGGACAGGATCATCGAAGAAACAGCCGATTCCCGTCGCTCGCACCCCGGCGGCTTCAGCCTCCAGATAGAGCACCTGGCCCAACAAACCCGCTTCCCAAAACATCCGTGGATACCACCAGCTTCCCCGCTCACGCAATCCCCCTTCAAACTCCGCCAGCATCCCGAGCGAAAAGGCGCTGTCGCCCGCAATGTCTTGCCGGCAACTGACCTGGACCGCTAATCCTCTGGCATCGCCTTCGAGCAACCAATAGAGCGGCAGATCATCCGGGCAGCCGGACGGGGGTACCCATGTGATATCTCTGTTGACGGATTCCTGAATAAAAGAGAGCTTCCGCGGATCGCGAACAAGAACATACACCCCTGGTGTCAGGCCGTCGACTCGATGAACAAACACTATCAGATGGACTGCCGGATCATACGGCCACAGATCCCAGGGTATCGGCCGATCCAATTGCGGACGATCAGCCTGCGGCATGACGCGCTGCAACATCTGAAAGAACGCCGAAGACGTGATCGATGTGTTGCCGTCATAGGCCACGGCGCTTCGAC
>JAOUPN010000481.1 GCA_029879905.1 Nitrospira sp.
GGTTGATGGAGACGAGGAAATCGATAAAGTTTCGTGGGGTACGATCCACGCCGTCGATCCAGGCCAGTAAGTCCGGACTATGATCCTTGACCTCCAGATAGGGGGCCAGTTCTTCTCGCAGCAGTGCATCGTACGTAAATGGAAAATTTTGCGCGTACTCCTCAAGAAAAAAGTCGAACGGGTTAAACACCCGAATCTCGGCAAGAAGGTCGACCTCAATTCTGAATTCCCTCACTTTCTCAGGGAAGACGATACGCGCCAAGTAGTTGCCGAACGGGTCCTGTTGCCAGTTAATAAAATGGTTCTTCGGTGTAATGCGAAGCGAATAGGATGAGACCTGTGTACGTGTATGGGGGGCGGGTCGTAGGCGAATGGTCTGCATACCAAGGGAGACAGGTCGATCGTATCGGTAGTGGGTCACATGATTAAGGGCTGTAACGATGCTCATTTAGTTCATCTTCCGTTCTGCCGACTAAGAGTCGGCGGCGAATGCTCTGTCTCATCCAAATCCGTAGGACGCGACGGCTGATCCTCCGTGGGAATCAACAGGCTTGCTGCAGGATATCAGATGTGTGGTGTATAATATCGGACATTCAATTCTAAGGCGACCTATCTGAGGCACCCATCATTATGTTTAAGATACCGCCCCTCACCAGCGACATTCTCGCTGCGAGTTTCGATGCGCCGAGTTCCCCAGCCATTCATGTGAAGATATCGCCTCATTCTGAGTCCCCACATTCGCTTGGTTGGGGATTCGGATGGTATCCAGGCAATGAACGATCAGCCATGGTGGTCAAGGATCCTGCGGCACGTGACGTGGAAATTTTCACGAGTGCCATCGCCGATTGGTCGAATTTCCGCTCGAATCTCTTCTTTTGTAAAGTTCGGGGGGCGAGCGACGGATATACCCAGGCCGAAACACAACCCTTTTCGCGCAGCTTCTCCGGAAGAGATTGGCTCTTCATGCATAACGGCGATCTCGATAAAGGAGCCCTCGCTACCCTGTTGGGCCAACCCACGCAACATCTTGAACCCCTGGCCGGGACTGATTCGGAAATGGCTTTTTGCCACCTGCTGTTTCTCATACAGGAGAGCGGAGCTCGACAGATTCTTGATGTCGACCCCATGACGCTACGCAAGTGGTTTCAGATATTTGATGGACTCGGCAGCGCCGACATGTTTCTGAGCGATGGGCAGAGTATTGCCTGTTTCCAAGGGGCGCAGTCGCCGAAGCAACTGTCGTTCGCGAGGCATATGCCACCGAATCGACCGGAGTCGTTGGTATGCGATGCCGCCGAGATCCTGTTTTCCGATCCTCGCGATATGTTTCGAACGTCCCTCATGATCAGTTCCTCTCCCTTTGAGGGAGAGGCGTGGAGCGGGATGCGGCCAGGTGACCTTCTGATTGCGAACCATGGGGCGATCGTATGGACAAACACCAGAACCCGAGGCGCCGCTGTTGCGGTTGCGTCACCCGTTCTCCCGTCAGTACAGGAAACCGCACTACCGATGCCGTCTGTCCAAGCCGTGCAAGCGCAGTCGAAAAGCGAAGATAGTGGGACGGCACACGTCGTCATTACCAGCCCTCGTGCCGTCACCCAATTACCCAACGGGCGTCCTCTCAGCTATCGGATGTTCGACCTGGTCCATATCACGCGATATGAGTACACGACTCCTGTCGAACATAGCACGCACGTATTTCGGCTGCAGCCGTTAGACGATCGCGTGCAGGAAGTTGTTCGCTCGAGCCTCGTTCTGTCACCCAAGGCGGATGAGATCCAGTATGAGGATGTCTTCGGAAACCAAGCGCTTCATTGCACGATCAACAAGGCCTACACCGAACTGTCGGTCACGTCGAACAGCCGGGTGAAGATCTATGCGACGCCGCCTGATGATCATAGTTACTCGCATCGCCAGACGTCCATTCCACTCGTGTGGATGCCCTGGCAGCGACAAATGATGATGCCGTATCTCTTGCCGCCGGAACTTCCGGAAACGCAACTCCGAGAGCTCACACAGTATGCCATGGGGTTCGTTGAACGTAGCGGCTTTCATCTCCTCAAGACGATCAAGGACATCAACCTGAGTATCTATCAAGACTATAAATATGTGTCGGGGAGTACATCGCTCTCCACAACACCGTTTGATGTCTATACGACGCGTCAGGGGGTCTGCCAGGACTTCGCCAATCTCTTCATTTGTCTGACACGCCTGCTGAACATCCCGGCTCGGTACCGGATGGGGTATATTCACACCGGTTCCAGTTACGAGAATAAGATTCAGTCGGATGCCTCACATGCGTGGGCCGAGGTCTACTTGCCCTACGTCGGGTGGCGTGGCTTTGACCCTACAAATGGCTGTATGGTTTCCCAGGACCACATTCGTGTCGCATGCGGACGTACGTATCTTGACGCCACACCGACCTCGGGCACGATTTACAAGGGTGGCGGAACGGAAACCATGACGGTTGAGGTCAAAATGACTGAGGTCAACGAATGATCCGTAGAGACAGAGGAGCATCGTGTAAAGAGCCGAGGGGCAATGACGAACTTATGTGGAAGGTCGCACGTCAGTCGTCCAGACTGTACCATTAGAAGATCGAGAGTCCTGTTTTTACGGTAAATAATTCCAATGCCTTCGTGCCTGCTAGGGAGTTTCCTGCTTCATCCAGTTCCGGTGACCACACGCAGATC
>JAOUPN010000482.1 GCA_029879905.1 Nitrospira sp.
GTCGCCATAGTAGGCATCAATGGCGGTTGAAACAGGATACTCACCCTTACCGGAGAAGCGACTCGGAGGCGGCTCTCGGGAATCGTTGGTGCGCTGTGCGGGATGAACATATGGCTGCCCGACGAGGTTGCGTTGCCGGAGAAGATCCCGAGTCACCCGTTTCTCGGGATCGAGGATCAGGATATTTGCGTTCTTTCCGGTCAATTCGCACACGATCGTGTGAGGGCCGTCCTTGCTGGTGACGGAAATTTCGACGATGCGGTCGTTCGGAATTTGGCGGATTTCGTCGATTCTGGCGCTTTGGACATGAGCCCTGAGAAACTGACAAAAAGCTGCAGGCGTCTGAGGATTGGGTAGATGGCGAGTGGTGAGGTGTAGTCTGGATGTCTCGGTTTTGCAGGAAACGAGAAGTCGATGGGTTTGTCCCGGTACGCGAATGTCAAAGGTGAGTGTGTGGTCGGTGGGTTGATGGATTTTCTGAATCCACCCGCCACGTAGGACAGGTGAGACTTCTGCCACTACTTGTGCGATCTCGGATCTGTTAAGTGACATGGGCGTTCTTGATGAAGAATAGACGGGATCGGTTGGGATGAAATGACCAAACCCAATTTTGTCACCAGGAGCAGTTTTCGCCGCAAATTTTGTCGTTCTCGCAACGATGCAGACCGACACTCTACGATTCTCCGCGAAAACACGCAAGAGTATGAGGGGGTGGTGGTGGCACTGCGATTGCAGCTTCCTGAGATAGGGTACCGGCACGGCAATTGGAAGACGCCGGATCGCAAACCCTGGTCTTTTAGTCAGGAGGATCCTATGAACTGTTCGCGATGTCACGGACTCATGGTAGAGGACGATCTGATCGACCTTCGAGAGAGCTATTTGCCGATGTGGACTCATGGGTTACGGTGTGTGTCCTGTGGCAACGTCGTGGATCCGGTCATCGCCCGCAACCGGAGACGTCAACGGGCAACGGTGGGGCCGGTACTTGAGACAACGGCGCAGGTACGAACCGTCTCTCGACATGCCAAGGCTGCGTAGTCCGGCAGAATCAGGTCCAGGGCTTCTTAGCGGTTGAGGTAATGGGTGAGGCTCAGTCACGTGTATCCGAGGTACGTCTCTCAATCATCTGGCTCTGTTTACCCGCCTTCGCAGGAAGCCACGGCTGCTTGGCCTTCGAAGCCGAACAGTTTCGGCGAAGTAGGCGAAGGCTGTGAGGCTCCACATGTATCTGTTGCCGGCTTGCCTGATTGAGCGGTTTGAGGGTGTGGGGCTTGGGTGAGTCGGACCGGCCGATTGTTTTGATCCTCCGATCCCTCTCATTTCTTGCAGCGGTCTCTTTTCCTGCGCTACAGTTATAAGCATTATTCACCCGCCTTCGCAGGAAGCCACGGCTAGAAGGCCGTGGAGGAATGCGCAGCGGGTGTCCTCCGAAGCCTTGGCGAAGGAGGACATGCTTCGGCGAGGTGCCGCCGAAGACTCAAAAGGGGCCACGGCTGGCAGGCCGTGGGGCTCCACTCGCGATCGGGTGTCTTCGATTATGCGGCTCTTTGACCGTCCACTTCTCACACGTCTGACCGAGGAATTTCGTGTATCCATGCGGCGGTTGTTGCAAGATCTCTGTCGAGAGATGCAGACAGACTATCCGTCGCTGTCTTCTCGCCTCGCTCTTCCTGTCGGATTGTTTCAACAGTTGAGTCGATCTCTTGAACTCGAACACTATTCCGGTTGGAAAATCGTCGGCTGGATTGAGACGCTCAATGATCTGGTCTATTTTCTGGATATTCTACAGCAGTGGCATCAAGAGCAGGATCGGCGTGAGTTTGCGGAGCAGCTGTTTGCCGAATGTCAGGAAACATTCTTTGAACATCGTTATCAGGCCGATCTTTTTCCATCCGGTCGCCCCGGTGTTGCAGGTCTCGAGGGTCGGCTTACCCGACTCTGTAAACGGTTAGCGCAGGAAGCGACGCAGGAAGCCTTGTTTTTCGATCCCTTGCAGACGGTGAAATGGTCAAGGCGGAATGGTTTGTCGCCATGGTCGGTCCGAGGGACGCTGGAGACAAACTTTGAGCGTGCTGAGATGGAAGACACGATCTCTGTGGGTCCGATGGGAGCGTGGTGTGAGGCGTCACAGGGAATACGTGAGGCATTGACGAATGGGTCTCATCGCATGGCCATTGTGGTTGAATCGAATGGCCTCGCCATGCGGGTCGGCCGCATCGTTACCCCTCTGTGGGGTCATGATAGTGCCGAGGGAGAGTGGCTTTGGGGGCTTCAGTCGGTTCCAACAGTACAGGAAGCGGGGGATGGTTCGGTGACGGTCGGGCCGACTCTCGTCTACGGACGCGATCGTCACCCTCAAACGGTCCGTCTCACTGCAGATACCCAAGTCGAAAGGCTGCGTCGTGCTTGGAGCACGATTCAAGACGCCTGGCCTGAAGGATACGCGCTCTTGGAGTTGCTGACCTCGCGGATCGTACCCCTCAAGGCCAAGGGAGTGGTGAGCTTCAGTTATCGGCATCGACCGGGGCTGTCCTTCATTAACTGTTTTGACCGCGATAATCTCGATGTGATCGACGACCTGATTCATGAAAACAGCCATCATCATTTGAATCTCTTACTGCGCAAATATGTGATGTATTGCGGCGATCACAATCAGCAAATTTTCTACTCGCCTTGGCGACGGAGCCTGCG
>JAOUPN010000483.1 GCA_029879905.1 Nitrospira sp.
AATTCCCTCGACCCACATCCGAGGGTATGACAAGACCGTGGCCTCACACTTTGACGTGGCACGAGCCATCGCAGGTCATCAAGCAGATGTCGGAATCGGTGTTCGATCTGCGGCACGGCACTTTGGGCTTGATTTCGTTCCGCTCCAAATCGCCCGTTATGACCTTGTGGTACCGAAACCCTACCTGACATCCCATCCAACGTTATCCCATTTATTTGAAACGCTTGCCGATCGAGCCTTTCGGAGGGAGATCGAAGCCCTGGGCGGGTACGATACCAGCGAAACCGGCACAGTCCGTTCATGGCGCGCCGCCTGAGAAGACCACCGTCGATGACACGTAGACCAGACACCCATAGCCCCACACCATGAGCCTCTTTATCGGGCCCCTTATGCGCAACGGTTCTATGCTTTGGATCCTCTTACTCATGCTCTGTTCTCCCGGCATGATATGGGCACAGGAATCATCCATCACACCTTCCTCCCATGAGACGAATGCTCACACAGACATCATCGAACCAGCCGATGCCGTCCTCATCCAGCGGAAGGAATTCGAGTGGACACGACACATACGAACGACTCTGCGCCTGCCGGATTGGATCGACCTGGGGCTGGAACAGCGAACCAGATTTGAATCATACGATCATCCATGGAGAACGCAGCAGACTGTCGGCAACGGACAGGCGGACTCTTCGATCGCCCTCCGATCTCGTGTCCGTATCGGATTAGGAGGCGGCGGCCCCGTCCGCTTCCTGTTTGAAGGTCAGGACTCAAGAGCCTATTTGGACAGAGAACCAGGAGATTTCAGAGACACGACAACGGTCAATGAATTCGATATCGTTCAACTACTCGGCTCATTGACGCTCCACGATGTCGGAGAGATCGGGATACGAACCGATATCCATTTCGGGCGCATGACCATGGATTTCGGCCGGCGTCGACTGATTGCCAGAAATGACTTCCGGAACACCACCAATTCGTTCGACGGCGTTCACTGGCAGATGTCGCAAGAGAAGGCTTGGCGGATTCGGGCCTTCTTCGTCGAGCCTGTCGTTCGTGACGACGTGCGACTCGATACACAAGATACCCGCGCGCTCTTGTGGGGAACCTACCTCGAAAGTCGCCATATCCCATGGCTCCAGCTTGACACCTATTACTTCGGTCTCAACGATCAGCGGTCACCCGATGGAACAACACATCGCACCTATTCGACAATCGGCGGCCGCCTCTCCAAAGACCCGGAACCCGGTGCAATCGATTATGAGATAGAGAGTGCCTGGCAAACCGGCACTCGTGGTGCGACGCATCACTTCGCGCACTTTCAACATATCGACCTGGGATATACCTTCACGCTCCCTTGGACGCCACGACTGGTCTTCCACTACGACTATGCCAGCGGAGATCGGAAGCCCGGCGACAGCCGACACGAGGGATTTGACACATTATTCGGCGCCCGTCGATGGGAATATGGGCCGACAGGAACCTTCGGACCGTTCTTCAGAACCAACATCCGTTCACCAGGCTGGCGTCTGATCGTCACACCGACGGCAGGACTGACGGTCCAAGTCAAACACCGCCTCTGGCACCTTGCTCAGAGTCGGGATATCTTCGGCAATTCCAATCTACGGGATACGACCGGGCAGGCGGGAACTTCCCTTGGACATGACATTGAAGTCAGAGTGCAATGGGCATTCAACAACAACCTGGATCTTGATATCGGATACGATCACTGGTTCAAAGGATCGTATTTCGACCGTCTTCCTGCCTCGTCCGGATTGCCCTCAGGAGGGAATAAGGATACGGATTATGTCTATGTCTCCATGCGAGTGAGGGTCTAGAATGCGCTCCCTGCAACGCTTCATGTTCTGTTTCATCCTGCTTGCCGTCACCGGTGCACAGGTCGTGGAAGCCGAGGAGATCACCATTGCCGCAGCGTCTGATCTGCAATTTGCCTTCAAGGAACTCGTCTCGCAATATGAGAAAGCAAGCGGACACCGGGTGAAAACGTCGTTCGGATCATCCGGAAACTTTTACGCGCAAATTCAACATGGCGCGCCGTTTGACCTCTACTTTTCCGCCGATAGCCTCTACCCGAAGAAATTGGAAGAAGCCGGATTTGCGGTTCCTGGATCGCTCTATCACTATGCGGTAGGACGGATCGTCCTTTGGACCAGGCATGACTCACGGCTCGACCTGACACAAGGGTTCGACATGCTTCGTCAACCGGCGGTCAAAACCATTGCCGTCGCAAATCCCAAACATGCCCCATACGGCCGCGCAGCCGTTGCCGCCATGAAACACTTCAAGATCGATGACGATGTAAAAAGCCGACTGGTTCTCGGAGAAAACGTCTCGCAGGCCGCGCAGTTCGTTGAATCCGGCGCTGCAGACATCGGTATTCTGGCCCTCTCTCTGGCACTGGCCCCGGCCATGCAAGCCAAGGGACGGTACTGGGAAGTCCCGGCCCAGTCTCATCAGCCGCTTGAGCAAGCCGCTGTAATTGTCACGTCGTCGAAACGGCAGGAACAGGCACAACAGTTCCTCGAGTTCGTCAAGAGCCCGCAAGGACAAGCCATCATGACGCGCTACGGATTTGCCGTACCGGAGCCACAATGAATTGGACGACGATTTGGGTCACGGGTAAACTGGCGAGCCTCACCTCGATGGCGTTACTGCTCATCGGCCTCCCCATT
>JAOUPN010000484.1 GCA_029879905.1 Nitrospira sp.
CAATCCAGAATCCTCCTTGTACGATCAGGCGTCTCATCATAGCCTCCCGCCTTATTTCGCTTTGCCGGTATTGGTAATTTTCACGAACTCATCTACGATGTCTTCAGCGGCATTCTCCAGCATTTTGTCGACGTAATAGCCTTTAGACCTGAAGAGCGCCAGAATACTGTCGCTGTTGCGTTCGTTAAACGCCGTGTGCGAGACGATCTTGCCGCCCGGATATTCGAGCATATTCCCGTAGATATCGGCCGAATAGGTATTGGTGCAGCCGCCTCGGTTCGAACACACCGTAGTCCGTTGTAATCCTTTTGTCCAAATGACAAATACATAGTTCGTCTTCAGCTTGGCTTGAATGCTTTTTATTCTTGGCTTTTCAGAGGGGTCGACCCAGGCAACCTTGCCGTCATCCTCCTCGACGGTCTTCACTGTAATCGGATAACTGGGGATCGTCTTGCTCACCACATCCTGCTCGACGACTTGTAATGCCGTCCGCTCCTTAAGTTGTTTGGTGAGATATTCAGCCAATTTAAGATCCGCTTCCTCGGACCCACCGGTAATCACGCTGACCGATGTCGGCTTGATCGAGTACCCAGGGTCCTTCAGTGCAAAGAGGGTCCCTCCACCACATCCCCCTAAGAACAGACTCACTACTGCAAGAGCCGCAATGCCATATACCTTGCTCATAGCCGTCCCCTCACTTGCGTTTCTCTTCACAGCGATTCGATCGAGGGCATCTTGATAAAGATAGCAGCCGCACCGAGCCCGTCAATTGCTCCCTATTCACTTGAAAACTGGCGATAAATCAGAACCTGCTGGGGCAGACGCCTTGCATGGGGAGGAGAACGAACAGGAGCCTTGGGCTATTCATCGCCTGTTCGTGTTGATTCTTTCTGTAGACATGCCGTCAGCTCAGGAAGGGCAATATACACACTCTGATCACGAAGATTCCCCGAAGAGGTCGAGAAATCTCTGCACAAAATACCCAACACACACGCAGCACGAGACGTACCGGAGAGAGTGGCCACGATTCACATGGTCTTAATCCATTCCATGTTGCAACGGATGCCTTGATGCAATCGCACATTGAAAGACAACTCTTGCTGGACATTCCAGTCTGAGCAGATGAGTTCTCGCCGTGGCAATCAACACGTGCAACATACAATCCGATGACATAACCTGAGCTGATTCACTGGCGGAAGGACAAGAAGATTTCATAGATTGTGGAGAGCCTGATGAAACGCGAGGCCACGCACGAGCATATTCGATTCGGCTACCTTATAGTGATTTATGGCCTTGTACTGCGCCCATGCATTCAGCATATCAGCGGTTCATGACTCACCTGACAGTGGATCCGATGATGCAAATTTCCATCATGGACGATCAGAACACATGACTTCACCGCACACACATCGTTTTCATGATCCCTCAGGTGGAAGAAATTCTGCAAAGAGGATTTTACTCACAGGAGAAACTCTGCTATATCACACATATACATTTACCATTTTCACAACTGAAGGGAGGTGGAGTGCACATGGCAACGAAGAAAGCAGCGGCCAAGAAGCCCGCTAAGAAGGCGGCGGCCAAGAAACCGGCAGCCAAGAAGGTAGCGGCCAAGAAGCCCGCAGCCAAGAAGGCCGCGGCCAAGAAGCCCGCAGCCAAGAAGGCCGCGAAGAAGAAGTAGCCTCACTGTGAGGAGGCGTCGGCCACGGCGCCTCCTCATCACTTTACACTCACATCTTTCTCACCCTCCATCGCATTACACACCACATTGGCAGGTTGAACATTTCTGCAATCTTGTCCAACGCAGTTTTACGGCTCTTCGACTGCATAATGATTTTATATCCCCTGGCCTACCATGATCGGGATTCGTGATGCGCAGGACCGTCCCTTCCTCGAACTATTCGCACGAGTTTCCCAACGCAAAATCTCGTGATAGGAGACAAGGATCAAGGATGTTGAGGCCTCCCACTTTAACGGCATCCCGGTCTTCTCTATCGCCGAGTTAGCCCACTTGGACCGACATGGCTAACTCCACCCCGCTCCCTCGGGGAAAGAAAAGGCGATACGCATCTTGACGACAAGCTGACAAACATCCACGCCTGGTACAAGCACCTCGCGCCCATGATCACTTGCACAGGCGGACATCGGGCGAAGTGTGGGACAGGTCCGATATCTTCACCGGACAAACATGGACAGACGTGAGCATGTGTCCCACAGACGGGCGAGAGAATACCGGATAATCATCGTTGGGGTTCGGGGGAATGAGACAGACAGTTCACTGTCCGCGCGGACGAGACACCAACTAAATGCTGATTAATTAAATCATCATCAAGGCCCCATTAACATCTCTTCATAAGCCACTTCGCGAAGGAATACTCGATCATCAAAATAAAATGTGACCTTGATAGAGGTAAGTATCAAGCCAGATCTGCGAGCATCTCTAATGACGGCAACAACCATCTTGCTTGAATCGGCATACTCCCATTTCCATTTATCGAGAAACTTCAAAACACCTTTCTTTGATTGGCCTAGGAAAGTTTCTTTCTCTACTATACTTTGCGTTTCTTCAATTGTTGCAGGGCTGGCACCAGCTGATCTCGTCTCAGAACAACCTCCCAATCCTACGAGTAATACTCCAAGAAAAAGAGCATGAGTCAGATTGCTTGACTGACAA
>JAOUPN010000485.1 GCA_029879905.1 Nitrospira sp.
CGGAGACCACCACAACAGCGGCTGATCGTCGTTGTACCAGGGGAAGATGCCGTGCCGATAGGCGGCAAGCAATCGCTCAGGACGTAAATCGCCGCCGATTGCGAGCAGGCCGTCTGGTGCCGCCCATTCGACCGGAGGAAAACTCAGATCACTGGTGCGCAGTCTGAACATCACCGAATCGGATGCGAGTCAAGTTCCGAGCCAAGAGGCGCGGTTCCGGATTATTCGAGTCCCTTGTCCCTCGACGGGAGGATCGTACGGAATAGGGGGTCAGCGTCAAGCACGGGTTTGAGTCGTTCGGTATGGAGAAAATATCGCCATACCGCCTCGGTATTCCCCGGTATTTGATGAAACCAGTGTTTGGCCTCCGTCAGATGGCGGAGCATCTTCGTTTTGTCCCCGTAGTCCGGCATGAAGATCATGCTGTAGGCCATGGTGTACTCCGCGAGGAATTTGTCCAATGGCAGTTCGGCGAGGGCGAAGGCAGCCTCGGCATCGGCGTAGGCTTGCGAGCTTTCAGGATCGTGCAGGATGCGATTCCAGGCGACTTTATTGATGCGAGACCAGGCAAGTTGGAGGAGGATCTCCGCCCTTGGGGTCTTCCGATGCTCCGGAATGTCTGCGACCAATGACTCAAAGGTTGTGATCATCGGGCGTTGGTCGTTATTCCAGCGGTAGGCAATACCCAGGCGGAAACGGTTCTCCAATTGCCGAGGTTGGGTTTTGAGCAGTGTCTCCATAGCCGGCAGCATGCGGTAGAGTAAATCCGCAGGTGTCGGTTGTGAAAATCCTCCCATATCCATGGTGTAGGAAAGGTCAAAACGGGTCCCTGCAGCATAAATATTCCAATAAAATTCGCTGACAGCCAGTGCCAGGGCCTGGTCTTTGATCGAAAGCTTCACCCTTGTGCGCGCTTCTTCGATCAGTTCGGTATACAGATGTCGTGTCAGGACCGTCAGGGCATCGATGTGCCTGGGGTCTATCATGAGAATACGGTTCAGCAGCGCGATCCGATCGCTCAATTGAGGAAACGTCGCTGCGCGTGCCGTTGCTGCTGTGAGCGTGCCCGGTTGGTCGTCCGGTCCCCACCAAACCAGTGAGTCAGGAAGGGCATGGCTCGTCTCTGTCGTGAATGGGATGATGTCGGCCGGCATTCCCAGCGTTTCCGGTTTTGTCCGGACCGGTCGATGAAAGACGGCCGTATTGCCCGGGAAACCATGTTTCTTGAGGTCCGTGAGTACCACCCACTGGGTGCCGACGGATCTCAGCGCTCGGCGTGGCCGCTTGACCGTACTTTCCCAGTGGGTATTCCCAGGGGCGTACGTGACCGGCGACGTCAAGGGATCTTTATAGGCTACCGTGATATCGATCAGTATGGCTGGAACGCCGATGACTTTACCCTGGGGTTTAATCCGAAATGTTCCGTCGGGAATCTTCCGACTATTCGTGACGGTTAGGTGCACGCCGCTTCCCGGAGGCGAGATCCCGATTGCCTCCATCACAAACGCCGAAACCGGGAGGTCGGGCAAGTCGTCACCGAAGAATGCAAGCGGGCCGGCGCTCGGCCAGAGGACGTCCATGCCGAGGTCGGTCCGTTTCAAGGTGTGGGCGTACTTGTCCGTCATCTCTTGCCAGCATTGGGTGTATGAAGGGTCAGTCTCAGCCGGATAGGTTGTGACGGCGGCCGTCGACTCGCTGATGAGTCGATACTGACAAGCAAAATCCAAACGTCCGAACGTCACCCGGTCGCCTTTGGAGATGGCGTAAGCAAATTGGAGGGCGGTCTCTATAGCGACTTGGTTGGCATGTGCCGTGTGTGTTGATGTCGCAGCGGCGGCCGAAGAAATCAATCCGGTGGCCCCCGCGAGAATGAAGTATCCGGACAGCAGAAGCGTTGTGGTCAGTCGCGATGTGCAGATCATACAAGTCCTTAATCAGAATATGATGAGGCCGTGGTGCGAGATCATGCGTGTGACGTAGTCAGCGTGCGCGCGCCGCCTCCAAAATCCGTTCACGCATCTGCGCTCGGTCGCTTGAGGATAGGGCCGGAGCCGGACGCCGACGACACAATGAGATGGTTTGACGAAGAGATGCGACGAAGTCCTCGCAATGGGGGCATGCGCCCAAGTGTCGGCGGATCTCGGTGCACACATTCTCGGGCAGCTCATCGTCAATGAACGCCGACAATTCGCGAAGAACATGGAGGCACCGTCCGGGTTCATGTCTGTGGGGTTCGGATTCAGGATGGTGGTCCTGTTGCATAGTCGGACGCTTTCCCATGGCGTGTATCCCTTTGCTACGAAATCGGCTTACGCTCATGCGAGGCGGTTGATTCGGTCACTCCTCGCGCACTCAGCTCACGGCGAACAAACAAGCGCGCGCGATGAAGCCGGGATTTTACGGCTCGTTCATTCAAGCCCATAATGGAGCCCACCGCTTTTGCGCTCAAACCTTCCATGTCTCGCAGAACAAGAACCATTTTGTATTTGGGCGGCAGCTTTTCAATCGCGGTATCGAGCGCTTCACGCAATTGCTTGTTTTGGAGCGCCTCCTCGGGACTCAGTCCCTCAATAGGGATTTGAAGGCGAAATTCACCCTCCGCAGTGGGGACAAATTCATCCAGCGACAACTCCCGTTCAGGCTCGCCCTTTTTCTTTCGGCGCAT
>JAOUPN010000110.1 GCA_029879905.1 Nitrospira sp.
ATAGGTCTCGACCTTATCGTGTCTTGCTTTCCACACCATGGCGCCGTTGCTTGCGTCGATAAGCCGAAGGCCTAAGCCCACCTTTCCGTAATTTTCCCCTTCGGCGCGGCTATGCTCCCAATTGTTCACTTTCAATACCAGCAATGCCTCAGCTTGGACCAATTGCCCGATCTTGGACGCCATTTCCGGATCGGACTGCCCGGTTGTTTCTAGTTTGGAGTAGTAGGCGGCCAGTGTGTCGCTCGATTCTTTCAACGTGAAGGCACTGACAACCTGGCTGGGAGCAATCACGCTTGTATAGCGTCCCGTTTTGGTTAAGGCGGTAGACACAGCGGCATGAGACAATTCTCTGGCGCCCTCATATGTGCCCACGATCGGCGGCAAGACCGCAATGGTCTTAGGCTTAAACGTATCCGCAGTCGGTCCTTCCCACATTTCCTGCAATCCCCCGCATCCTGTTAAAGCGAGGATTGCACACCCGATCAAGACGGAACGGTTCTTTGCCATAACGCTCTCCTTATGTGGCATCGGGACTGATTGTTTTGCCAACGTAAGCTTGTGGATCGGTGTTGTTGGCCAACAGAACGCTGTCTTCATGAATCATTCAGACAGCAATTGGCGTGCCACCTAGAGTTGGTTCGGAGGTTCTTCGGCGTACGGTTAAAAATTTCCCTTAGCATACGGGGAGATGAGACCACGACAGTCTTCAACGCGTCGGCAAGAGAAGCCAATATTTTTACGTATATTCGTTCAAAACAGTGCGTGCACTCTAAGAATCGTCGTATGCTACGCGAGCACTCACGCATGAAACTTCACGAAGTCTCAGTCCATGTGCCCTTGCAGCGGAGTAATGAAAATGGCTACTGTACGTAGAAACACCGGTAATAGATTTCCAAGTGTGAGAGATAGCGAGCCAGAGCGGCATCTCTTCCAGCGTTTTCAGATAGAGTGGGGTTCCTCGCATAGAGAGCTATCGGATGTCGGTTCATACATTGGCTATCTTCGGTATCACTGGACGAACCGGACGCGAACTTGCCAAGGTCGCCGGCCTGAATGGCTGGAAGGTTCGTGGTCTCGTGCGTCCGAGAAGTGTGGTCGAGGGTGACCTCGACACCTGTCGAATCGTGCGGGGGAATTTTGATGAACTCGATCAGGTGGTTGAAACCATCGCGGACAGCGCGGCGGTCTGCTGCCTAATCGGCCCTCGACCACCGTATCGAGATGTGTTTTGCGCGGCCGCAACCGTAGCCATCATCACGGCGATGAAACACACGGATTGTCGTCGCCTGATCTGTCAAACCGGGGCCATGATCGGACCTGCGTCCACCCGATCCTATCCCATGGAATGGGCCGCTCGAACGTTTGCCAGATGGCACCCGGAAGCTGCTCAAGATCGAGAAGAACAGGAACGACTTATTAAGTCCAGCGGCTTGGAGTGGACCATCGTCAAACCGCCGCGATTGACGGATTCTCCGCCACGCCATCGCGTTCAGGCAAGTTCCTCCCTTCAAGTCGGGTTACTGTCTAAAATTAGCCGAGCAGACTTGGCGGCTTTCCTATTGGACGAGATAGAGGCAGGTCGGTTTGTGCGGCAGCGAATCTTTGTGAAGGGGTGATGGAAGGCATGTACAAATTCTGCTCAAGCCTACTGCAGCCGCTGCGCAACCGCTTTGGCGAACTGTCGAAAGTCGTCCAGATGGTGCCGGCAGATTTGAAAGACGACGGTCCAGTTTATGGCTTGATAGCTGTGGACGGCGATATTTCTAAATCCCACAGCTTTTGCCATGCGTTCAGCTAGAACAGGGTCTATGATCTGAAGTTTTTGAAGAACCGCGAAGTTCTCCGCCATTGTGGCAGGAGGAACAGCATCCGTCTCGGCAATCAGATGAGAAGCAATATCGACGGAAAGCTGGACGGCGCGTTGGAGATTGAGCGCAATGATATCCTGCAGATCGAGGTCTTGAACGAGTTCATCCACTGAGGAAGGACTCTTGCCGGCGATTCGCTCAACGCAACGCCGGAGAGATTCAAGTTTGGTTTGAATTAGATTCCGATCCATGCTCGTCGTCTGTCCGACAAAATGCGGCGGTAATATGGCATGACGTCAGCTTCTTCATAGATCATACGAAGAATCAGCTGAGCGTAGCGAGTTCGATCCTGACAGAGAACCCTGCGTCCCTTCGTTAGAATTTGTTGGAGCAGGGGATTATGAGTCTGATCCAGGTCAATGAGATCTACGGGGCGGCCGAAGGCCAGCGCAAGATCCTCAATGAGAAGAATGTGTGCCTCAGTAGTAAGCGGAGTAGAAGTCAACACTGCGATGTCGAGATCGCTATCGTCGCGCGCGTGACTCTCGGCCATTGATCCGAAAAGAACTGCCATCACCACAGACGGATGGCGGGCCATCACATCCTTGATCCGTTGGTCGATCTCCGACATGTCGCATGACTGCTTCGGCTGCATGGTCCTGAGTATCACGAATACTCCAAAGCTGCAAGAAGGTGAGGGTGAATCTGCGTCGAGGTTCCACCATTGAATTGACTCTCCTCTGACCCATTCATATAATGGCCAGCCATAAGGAATTTAATTGCCTTTCCAGATACTTATGACTGCATCCACTAAACGGTCTTTGGCTGAAACTTGGGGGAAAGTGCGTGCGGGCTTCAGCCATGCCTTTGCCGCTCGGGCTGAAGCCGAACCCTTCTCCCGTGAGGATCTTGTCCTGCTGGAGCGAATGGCCGACGCCGTCGTCAGCCGTGAGATGGCGGCTCCTGCCACGGTGTTCCTAGAGTCCCTTGGCCCTATGAATTTCCTCGGCAGCCAGGCGCTACATTTCCTGGCACCTATCCTTGAATTCGCGTTGAACGTGCAAGAACTTGAGCGGGCGGCCAGGTTGCTTGAACGTCGCGATGCCATCTCCCGACTCATCTCCATGATTGAAGCGAAGTCCTTAGCCAAGAGGGCTTCGGATCGATGACGAGTTGCCGTAAAACGTTAGAGGTGAAAAGTAAGACGATGGTGGCATTCCTGCCTTTTACAGATTTGGGTTTGACTGTTCACTTTTCACCGTTCACATTTCACCATGACCGACTCGGGGATTGGGCATCCTGCCGATGACCGTGGATGAGCCGTCCAAGACCGCATCCTCCCTCAATGTCATTGTGGCAACCGACTGCGGCAGTACGACCACCAAAGCCATTCTGATTGAAAAGGTCGGCGACGAGTATCGGCAGACCTATCGCGGTGAAGCGCCGACGACAGTGGAAGCGCCCTTCGAGGATGTCACGCGGGGTGTGCTGAACGCCGTTGCTGAAATCGAAGAACTGTCCGGACGAAAGATTCTCGACGGCGATAGAATCATCACCCCCTGCCAAGACGCAAAGACCGGTGTCGACATCTACATCTCCACCAGCAGTGCGGGAGGTGGACTACAGATGATGGTGACAGGCGTCGTTCAGAATATGACCGGAGAAAGCGCGCAGCGAACGGCATTGGGCGCCGGGGCGATCGTAATCGATGTATTGTCATCTAATGACGGGCGTCTGCCGCATGAAAAAATCGAACGTATTAGGACCATGCGTCCGGATATGATTTTGATGTCCGGCGGTACCGACGGTGGAGCGCTGACGCATGTGGTGGAAATGGCTGAGTTTATTGCAGCGGCTGAGCCTCGCCCCCGATTCGGCGCAACCTATAAACTTCCGCTGATCTACGCAGGAAATAAAGCCGTAAGAGAGCAGGTGACCAAGATTCTGGGAGAGAAGACGGCGCTGGAGATCACGGACAACATCCGTCCGGTCTTGGAGCAGGAAAACCTAGGACCGGCTCGTCACAAGATCCATGACCTCTTTCTTGAACATGTGATGCAACAGGCCCCGGGCTATAAGAAACTCATGGCGATGGCCGGGGCACCCATCATGCCGACCCCAGCGGCGGTTGGTGTCATCATGGAGGCGATCGCCAAACGGGAGCATATCAATTTGATCGGTGTGGATATCGGTGGGGCCACTACGGACGTCTTCTCCGTATTCGACGGGACCTTCAATCGGACGGTCAGCGCCAACTTGGGTATGTCCTATAGTATTTCCAACGTGCTGGCGGAAGCGGGTCTCGCCAACATCATGCGATGGGTTCCCTTTACGATCGATGAACAGACGTTGCGCAATCGTATCAAGAATAAAATGATCCGCCCGACGACGATCCCTCAAACACTTGACGAGCTCCAGATCGAGCATGCGATCTCCCGTGAGGCATTGCGGCTGGCCTTAATCCATCACAAGTCATTGGCCACGGGATTGAAAGGGGTGCAACAAGAGCGGACGATCTCCGATGTCTTCGAACAGCAGACGTCCGGGAAGACGCTGATCGATATGTTGAAGCTGGATCTCATCGTCGGCAGTGGGGGGATTCTCTCGCATGCTCCACGCCGGGTGCAGTCTATGCTGATGATGGTCGACGCCTATGAGCCGCTGGGTGTGACCCGACTCTCCGTGGACAGTATTTTCATGATGCCGCATCTTGGGGTGCTGTCGACCATCGATGAGAAAGCTGCGACGGACGTGTTCGTCCGTGATTGCATGGTGTACCTGGGTACCTGCATCGCACCGTTCGGCAAGGGAAAAGATGGGGAGCGTTGCGCCGACTATGAAATGACGATGCCTGATGGCACAACAATCAAGGATCAATTGACGTTCGGCGACCTCCGGCTCTATCCGCTTGAAGTGGGGCAGACAGCGACGATTAAGATGCAGCCGGCCAAAGGCGTCAATCTTGGCGCCGGTGCCGGGGTGCCCTTCACGCGCGAGGTTCAAGGCGGGGTGGTCGGCTTGATGCTGGATGGCCGTGGCAGGCCGTTGCAATTGCCGACCGAACAGCAGGCGCGTATTGAGATGCTGATGAAATGGTACAACGCCGTTGGATTGTACCCATTGAGTGATCAGTGATGAGTGAAAAGTGATGAGAGGAAGAAACTACTATATGCAGTGCGATCATTCTTGCTTATCACTGATCACAGGTTACCCGTCACATATTTAAAATGGCGCATTCCTACACCCCAGGTCTTACCGTCACCGACCGCACCGTCATTCGACGGCGGCGCCAATTGCCGCTTCATGGAACGGTGTTGGTGCAAGCCGGTGATTATGTGCAATCGAATCAGCCGGTGGCTCGCGCCGAGTTGCCCGGCAAGGTCTATCCGCTGAACCTGGCGAACCAGTTGGGAGTCGCGCCCGACGAAATCCCGGAATATCTGGTCAAGAAGATCGGTGACACGATTCACAAGGACGAGGTGCTTGCGGAGAATAAGCCCCTGTTCAAGTGGCTGAAAACGGAAATCCGCTCGCCCATTACCGGCACGGTTGAGTCAGTTTCTACCGTGACGGGTCAGGTTCTTTTGCGGGAACCGCCACGGATCATCGAACTTCTTGGTTATGTGGAGGGGACGGTTGTCGAGGTCTTTCCGCATGAAGGCGTGACCATCGAATGTGCCTGTAGCATGGTTCAAGGGATTTTTGGAATCGGCGGCGAAACCTATGGTGATATGGTCATAGCCGTAGATTCTCCGGATCAGCCGTTGACCCCAGACCGACTGCAGGCCGAGATGAAGGGGAAGGTCGTGGTCGGTGGATCATTCTTACCGGCTGAGACGATGGCCAAGGCGAAAGAGATTGGTGTTGCGGGACTTGTCGTCGGTGGGATCCACGATAAGGACCTGCGGGCGCTTTTGGGCTATGACTTGGGCGTGGCGATTACAGGTTCGGAGCAGGTTGGGTTTACTTTGATCCTGACCGAGGGGTTTGGGACCATCCCGATGGCCCAGAAGACATTTGCGTTGCTCTCCACCCATGCCGGCGCCAAGGCTTCGATATCCGGTGCCACCCAAATCAGAGCCGGAGTGATCCGTCCCGAACTTATCATCCCGCAAGCAGGGGACTCTGTCACGCATGCTGCCGGTGTACAACCGGAGCGAGGCGGGATTCAAGTCGGTGATCCGGTGCGAGTCATTCGTGATCCCCTCTTCGGGAAAATCGGACAGGTGTCGGCGCTGCCGTCTGATCTGCAGACCATTCCAACCGAAAGTGAAGTCCGCGTCTTGGAAGTACGGTTCGCCGACGGGTCACATGCAGTGATTCCACGGGCCAATATTGAAGTCATCGAAGGAGCATAAGCCAGGTGAGGCGTAAGGGGTTAGGGGTAAGGGGGGTAACCCTGGTCATCGCGTTGATGGGGTCGGCGGCTCCCGCATTGGCTCAACTTGACCTTGCGGCGCCGCAGGAATTGCGCGTGTTCGACACGCCGAGTGACAGCGGAGGCAGTCTCACGTTGATATGGCCTCCTGCGTCCTATGATTCAGAAGAGATTGTCTATCAAGTCCTTGTGAAGGAAGGGTCGCAGCAGGCGAACCCATCGGACTTCACCGTCATCGAGGAATTCCCATCCAACACCCACTATATTGGCGACTCCGAATGGACCTGGTGGACCAGACCGGCAGCGGAGGATCACCACCATGTTACGGTGAGGAGCGGAAAAGCCTTTGAGCTGAAGGCCGGTGGTACCTATTCCGTTGCCGTCGCAGTCGTATCCGGAGATCAGCATGTTGCGAGCGAAATCGTCCATGCCGTACCTGAGCCGAATTGGGTCAACTGGAATCAGCTCAACAATCTCCTGCTGGCATTACTCTTCGGTGGGATCGTCTTTGTGGCCATTACTCTGGCTAAGAAACGAGACATGTTCTTGCGCCGTATTCCCGGCTTGGATGCGGTAGACGAAGCCATCGGCCGGTCGACTGAGTTAGGCAAACCGATCCTGTACCTGACAGGGGCGCAGGATATGGGTGACCCTTCGACTATTGCGGCAGCCGTTATTCTGGGCCGGGTCGCCAAACGTGCGGCAGCCTACGAGACGGAACTGATGGTGCCCCATCGGGAACCCATTACCATGGCTGTCTGTCAGGAGATTACAAAACAGGCGTATATGGAGGCAGGTAAGCCTGATCTCTTCAAGGAAGACTCAAACTTTTTTATCACCTCGGACCAGTTCAGTTATACGGCTGCGGTGGACGGCATCATGCTTCGGAAAAAACCGGCGGCGAATTTCTTTATGGGCGCCTACTTTGCTGAATCGTTACTGCTGACGGAGACCGGTGCCAGTACCGGTGCGATTCAGATCGCCGGGACAGATTCCGATCACCAGCTGCCTTTTTTTGTGACGACCTGCGACTATACCCTGATCGGCGAGGAACTCTACGCAGCCAGTGCCTATTTGTCGCGTGAGCCGGTCCAAGTCGGGACTCTTCGGGGACAGGATATCGGCAAAGCGTTGATCCTCGGGGTGCTGATTGTGGGGACCCTTCTCGCCACGGTCGGTGCGGCGCTTGATACACAGTGGCCGCGGCTCTTTCTGGATATCTTCAAGGATATGAAATGATTTTACTTCGCCGGCAACTGCCGTTGCTCATTACTCTCATTACCGGGCTCACGATGGCGGCGCAGTATTACGTGCCGCATCCGGCATCCGAGTCGCTCCTGACCTCCGTGACGAAGTGGCTCCAGATTATCGGAGGATTTGCACTGATCTTAGGAGTCAGCAGCTTGTTTCATGTCCATGCCGTCAAGATCCGGCGCAAAGAAGCGGGGTGGGGCTACAGTTTCGTGCTGTACGCCGGGATGCTGGGCACTATCGCCGTCGGCCTCTGGAACAACGGCAAGGAAAGTATCGACGGCGCGATGACGGCCTTCGGATGGGTCTACAGTTTTTTGTTGGTACCGCTACAGGGCACGATGTTCGCCATTCTTGCGTTCTTTATTGCGTCAGCAGCCTATCGGTCGTTTCGAGCCAGGAGCCGGGAAGCCGCCGTGTTGCTGGTGGCGGCGGTTATCGTGATGTTGGGGCGTGTGCCGTTGGGCGAATATATTCTTCCGCTCAGCGGCGACATCTCTCAATGGATTCTGAACGTGCTGAATGCCTCCGTGCGCCGCGCCATTTTAATCGGCGTGAGTTTGGGTGCCGTGGCCCTCTCGCTGAAGATCATCTTCGGCGTGGAACGATCCTATCTCGGGGGAAGCAAGGACTAGCGAGTGAGGGGTTAGGTGTGAAGGGTAAGGCGTACCTAGTGAGGAGTAAAGAGTGAGGGGTGAAACAGAGATGATCGTCCGATCTGAATCCAATTACACTCCTTACCCCTTACTCCTCACCCCTCACCAGGTGTCGTGGTTATGACGTTCGCGGAGCGCATGCTGAAGATCGACCGGCGGATCATCTTTCTGGTGATTGGTCTATGCACGCTGTTGCCGCTGCTCTATCCTGTCGGACTACCGATCAAGATTTCTCCGGAAGTGCAAAGTGTGTACGATCACATCGAATCCTTGCCGGAAGGCTCCGTGTTTCTGCTCTCGTTTGATTTCGATCCGGCGTCGAAACCGGAGCTCCATCCTCAATCGATCTCGCTGCTCCGCCATGCTTTTCGAAAAAACCTCCGTGTGGTCGCCATGACGCTATGGGTCAGCGGCACGGGTTTGGCCGAGCAAATTATCACACAGGTTGCCAAGGGCATGGGCAAGGAGAACGGAAAGGATTATGTGTTTCTTGGGTGGAGTCCTGGCAACACCGCGGTCATCATCAACATGGGGCAGAACCTGTACCAGACTTTTCCGACCGATTACAGCGGCAAGGCCACGAAGGACCTTCCCGTTCTTGACGGCGTGCAGAGTTTGAAAGACGTCACCTATATGATCAGCTTGGGGGCAGGCAACCCCGGTGTCGAAGCCTGGTACGTCTTCGGCAAGGATAAGTACAAGTTTGAGATGGGTGGCGGCTGCACAGGCGTGATGGCGCCGGGCCTCTATCCTTTGTTGCGGAGCGGGCAGATCAACGGATTGATCGGGGGATTACGCGGGGCGGCGGAGTACGAAATCTTAGTCGGTGAAAAGGGGCAGGCGGTAGCCGGTATGGACGCGCAGTCCGCAACACATGTGGCTATTGTCGTGCTGGTGATGATCTGCAACGTGTTTTATTTCATGTTGCGGCGACAAAAGGGATAAGGCTACGCGACACATGCGGAAGGTTGAGGCTAAGGCTGAGGTGAAGAAGAGATGTCGATGCCATTGATCACAGTTTTTTACTTGGCCTCAACCTTGACCTCAGCCTTCATGAGGGTTTGTCATGCCGTTTGAGGCGATCTTCGGAGCGTGGGTGGCGACGGGCTTGACGCTCTTCATCTTTTCGTTTTTGTACAAAGATAATCCGCTGTTTAAACTCGCGGAGCATCTCTATGTCGGCGTCTCGGTCGGGTACACGATCGTCAAAACCTATGACACGGTGCTCGTGCATCTGATCTGGAAGCCCATCGTCGATAATCATGAATGGACGCTGCTCATTCCGGTGTTTGTCGGCATGCTGATGCTGACGCGCTATGTGCCGAAAGCCGCATGGTTGTCGCGTTATGCCTTTGCCTTTATCGTGGGAGTCGGATCCGGCTTGGCGATTCCTCGTACGATCTCCTCATTTATTTTGAAGCAGATCGAAGATACAGTTCGTCCGTTAGTCACACTGGTTCCGGGAGAAGGCTTGTCCTTCACCTGGAGCGTGCTCAATCCGGCAAGTAGCTTAAATACGATCATCATTCTCGTGGGGGTCTGCTCTGTCCTGTTTTACTTCTTTTTCTCAGTCGAGCATACGGGGCCGGGTAAAGTGGTGGCCCGCACCGGTGTCATCTTTCTCATGATTGGATTCGGCGCAGCCTTTGGGTACACGGTGATGGCGCGCATGTCGCTCTTGATCGGACGCCTATCGGACCTGATCCAATTCTCTGATGCTTCATACGGACGGCCCACACTCTGGTTGTTGCTGGTGACGATCGGTGCACTGATTGTGTTGAGTCGACGCGAGCGAAAGGCGCCGGATGAAGAAGGTCAAGGCTGAGGCTAAGGTTGAGGTGTGCTAGGCTCGAAAAAGTGGACGCCTTCAACCTATGATGAGAGGTCTGGAGGTGTGAGATGGACCGAGTCCCTCGACAGCAGTACACAAAAGAGTTCCGTGAGCAGGCGGTG
>JAOUPN010000486.1 GCA_029879905.1 Nitrospira sp.
AACGTCGTGAGACAGTTCGGTCCCTATCTGTTGTGGGCGGAGGAGAGTTGAGAGGGGCTTTCACTAGTACGAGAGGACTGTGAAGGACGGACCTCTAGTGTGCCGGTTGTCGCGCCAGCGGCAGTGCCGGGTAGCTATGTCCGGTGGCGATAATCGCTGAAAGCATCTAAGCGAGAAGCGTGCCTCAAGATAAGCTCTCCCGTAGCGTATGCTACCTAAAGACCACTCGTAGACCACGAGTTTGATAGGCTGGGTGTGGAAGGCCTGTAAGGGCTGTAGCTAACCAGTACTAATCGGTCGTGCGGTTTAACATCCTTTGCTCCTGATAGACATGGTCTCGCCGCGACGCGCACACGTCGCGGAGGACTGAGTAACGAGGATTCAGGATTGAGCAGAGACTCAGTCCTCAGCACTCAGACCTCAGTCCTGAAGAATGTTCCCGGTGGTCATACCGGAGGGGCCACACCCGTTCCCATCCCGAACACGGAAGTTAAGCCCTCCAAGGCCGATGATACTGCCGCCGTGAGGCAGTGGGAAAGTAGGACGCTGCCGGGTTACACCGAAGGCCCGCTAGAGCAATCTAGCGGGCCTTTTCTTTGTGCAGGGTGCAATCTGCCAAAAAATTAATGATTTTATCCGGCGACGTCAATGACGATACAGCGATGCTGAGTCGCCGGCCCAAGCAAGCTCTGTTTGCTACTGGTTGCAAAGTACCCATCCGCCGCGACTTGATCGAACGCGGCGGCACGAGCAAGGGGACAGATGTCCTGGTGGTGTCATATCCCGTCGCCAAGAGCAATTGAAAGGGCTCCGGGTCGGGGCAAGCAGGGTATGGACCACTGCCGGGTTACAAAAAGACGCCTGCTGGTGTAAACCAGCGGGCTTTCTTATTTTGTGCAACCCGTGGCCGCGTCTAGAAGAAAGTCGGTGGGTTTTATCCGGCGACGTCAATGACGATACAGCGATGCTGAGTCGCCGGCCCAAGCAAGCTCTGTTTGCTACTGGTTGCAAAGTACGCATCCGCCGCGACTTGTTCGAACGCGGCGGTACGCGCAGGGGACCAGATGTCCTGGTGGTGTCGTATGCCGTCGCCAAAAACAATTCGAAGGGCTTCGGGTCGGGGCAAGCAGGGTATGGACCACTGCCGGCTTATAAAAAGACGCCTGCTGGTGTAAACCAGCGGGCTTTCTTATTTTCTCAACCCGTATCCTCCTCTGGGAAAAAGTCTTCCTGTGATCCGATTGACGATCATGTTCTGATTATCCCGAATTCTACAGTTCAATACGAAGATGCGGGGCGTCACACCCCGTTGTCCGAGGGAAATATGGCGCAATGATAAGAAAACTTGATCATTCCCGGGCTGTTCGATACCTTCGGCGTAAAAGCATCGATTCTCGTAATCGAACAGCAGAGATTCTCGCAACAACCACGCGGGAATACCACGCAGCCTAAGAGGCAATCTCGCAACCCTGGCTCATACCATCCAAGAAAAAAACTTCCTCTGACATATTACCTCGTTCACCTCCTGCATGCCTTCATGTGTGTCATCCTGGCCTCTCATAAGGAAGGCTATTACGTAAGTAGTGGATATGTTGATGATTTAAGCAAAAATACGGTGGTACGTACAAAACCTACGTGAAACTCTTGACGAAAAAGACTTTTAGGCGAATAATGGGCCCGTCGAACAGAGGTGTTCCATTGTTCTCTCCCATATATGTGGACAGTTGACGGGAGCAGGGGAAAACACATTGCCGGCATAATCTGGTTGATGGTTACGGGGTGTTATGCGTTTCAGCAATTGGATTTGGGGGCAGAGAATTAGGTTCAAAGAGGGTGATGCATGCTGAATCATCTAAAATCCCATGCCTTGAGCTATAGCCTCGCTGCTGCCGTGGTCCTCTTCTTCATCGGGCAGACCGTGATATCCAACCTGAAGAACGAGACGAACCCGTTTGAGCCGCAGCAGGTCGAAGCCGCACCGGCAGCTGGATTACTGGGGACGGAGCAGAAGGATCTTGAGCTCGCTGCTGAGCATAACCAGCTCAACGCACAGTATGATCTGGTCAACGGTCAAAACGGCCAGATCTATAAATCCAATTACAAACTCAATCAAGAGAACGGCCAGCTTCATACAGCCAATTTCAACCTCAATAAAGAGAATGGCCGCCTTCACAAAGCCAATCTCAACCTCAATGAAGAGAACGGCCAGCTTCACAACGCCAATTTCATTCTCACTCGAGAAATTGGCGAGCTTCACGAAGCCAATGACACTCTCAATCAAGAGAATAGCCAACTGCATCAAACCAACGGCGAACTCCAGCAAGAGAACCATCAGCTCCAAGAACAGATCCAACGCCTCCAAGAGATCATCAAAGAAAAGGAAGATCTCACTGCGACTCAGAGACGAGAACTTGGGCAGAAGCACGAGCAATTGATCGCCTATGAGCGTGCGATTGATGCGATGAATGCGCCCAAGAAGGAGGTCAAACAGGCCGTGCTGAAGAAAACAAAGACGGATGCGGGATTGGTACAGCTGGCGAAGGAGACCTTGGGCGTCGATGTCACGGTGAAGGAGTGCCAATGACCTCTCTTCATTCGCCATATCAAATCGGTGTCGTCGGTGTTCTGGCTGGACAGTCGCCGAACGTATATCATCGACAA
>JAOUPN010000111.1 GCA_029879905.1 Nitrospira sp.
CGAGAAGGAAAAATCGGGCTGATCGGGGAAAAGTTCCCCCTGGATGATCTGCGTGAGACGCATAGCATTTGCAGCGCCCATTACGAAGAGATCGAGATTCGGTGGAAGAAACGGTTTCTCGCCGCAGGCAATACGACACGACATCGGACTCCCGTTCGTACCAAGCCTCTAAAAAAACGACGTTCGTCGTAGACTCATCCGCTTCCAATTCACCCGCCTACCCCGGAAGCCATGGTTGTCAAGCCATGGAGGAATGGGGCATATACTCCACGGTCTTGGCAAAGGAGTCCAGGTTTCGGCGAGGTGTCGCCGACGACTTAGCAGGGCCCGCGACTGTCAAGCGGTGGCCTTTACATCCTTGCCTGGATGTCTCCTTTGTCGTTTGCTAGAATGAGCCCGTAATTGGTTCATGCCTCCGGCCAGTGACACACGATCAAGGACAATTCGGGGGTGCAGTTGGGATGGTACGCCAGGAATGGGAGCTATGCGCGAGGTCGACGCTATCGCCTATGTGAGACGAGGGGTATGGTGGATCGTCCTAGTGGTTCTGGTGGTGTTCTTCGGATGTCCTGATTCAGGCTTTGCACAAACCGGGTTCAGTCAGGTTGGCTCTCTCAAACGCTCGCCGGCCGACATCGTCAAACGATATGTCCGCTTGGATTTCAAAGGCGCCCGCCTGGACGCCATGGGGTTCGATGTCCTTGCGCCCTACATCAATTGGAAAGAAGAGCCGGTGTGGGGGCAAATCGTGATCATTCAAGGGAGCGAGGTGGCGGAGGACTACAGAAAATGGGAAATTATCGATAACTTGGACGTGATTATCCCGGTCACCTTTCAGGTGCGTGGAGTTGTTGATATGCGCACGGCGGTCTTTACCCCCGATGAAAGAACGGAGGAGGTTCGCTTCCATGTCACGGCCGTGCGAAACAATTGGCGCATCGTCGGTCCGGTGGTCCCGCCTCATATCGGAGTGACCAGAATGGTGAATTTTGCGCGAGAGGCCGGGATTCACGAGAAGGATGACGAGCGGCGCGGCGTACTTGCCGTACTCGAAGGTTCGTTACGAAAGGCGAAGTAATGGCACAGACTCCTGTGGATCTGCTGATTTTTGATCTCGACGGCACGCTCATCGAATCCAAGTGGGATATTGCGGAGTCCGTGAATTTCACATTGGCGGAGTTAGGGTTACCCAAACGTCCCTTAGAGGAAATCTTCGGGTTTGTCGGAGATGGCGTCAAAAAATTGCTACATTTGGCTGTGGGAGAAGGAAATCAAAGCCGGTTTGAGGATGCCTTACGTGTATTTCGTGGACATTACCTTGAACATTGTCTGGACCGGACCACCTTTTTCCCCGGTATCGAATCGATGCTGCAGCATTTTGCGCACAAACAGAAAGTGGTGGCGACCAACAAGTCCATCGATTACACCCGCGTGATTTTGAACGGATTAGGGAGCGAACATTTCATCTACGCAGTGGGTGGAGACAACGGGTTCGGGCTCAAGCCGGACCCCGGCATGCTGCTGCATATTTTGGAGCGGTTGGCTGTGCCGAAAGATCGGGCCGTCCTCGTGGGGGACAGCACGAATGATATCAACGGCGGACATAACGCCGGTATTCGCGTGTGTGCCGTTGGGTACGGGATGGGGAATCGGGAAAAGATGGCGGCCTGTCAGCCGGACTGGTTCATCGAACAGCCGGAAGAACTTATGGAGATCTTTGTATGATACAGAAGCTGGGGGCAAGGCTGAGGCTAAGGTTGAGTGAAGACGTTGTCCGCAGGCACAGTAGAATTCTTGTTTTTTGTTTGGGCTTCATCCTAAGCCTTAACCTCAACCTTGACCTGCTCTTTGCGGCGTCTCCAAGTCTTGCCGACCGCGTGATCGAGCATAAACTGGCCAACGGGTTGACGGTACTCATGGTCGAACGCCACCAGACACCGGTGGTGTCGATCAATATTACCTTTGCCGTCGGCGGAATCAATGAGCAAGTCGGCCAGACAGGGCTTGCCCATCTCTATGAGCACATGGCGTTCAAGGGGACGCGTACCGTCGGCACCAGAGACTATGGAAGGGAGAAGCCGGTTCTGGAGGAGATCGCCCGTGTCGGGACTGAATTGGATCAGCGCCGGCGCGCAGTGGCCGCAAAGATCGGCGGCAATGGTACGGCAGAAGAACAGGCTGCGATCGAGTCCTTGCAAACACGCTTTGCAGCATTGCAAGCAGAGGCGTCGAAATACGTCGTCGGGAACGAATTGGCGTTGTTGTATCAGCGGCATGGAGGCGTCGGATTGAATGCGTCGACGAGCAAAGATGTGACTCGCTATATGATCAGTTTGCCGGCCAACCGCCTCCCGCTGTGGGCTGCTATCGAATCCGACCGAATGGCCAATCCTGTGTTCCGTGAGTTTTACAAAGAACGTGGCGTGGTCATGGAAGAGCGTCGTTTGCGCAATGAGGACAGTCCGACCGGGTTGTTGTTTGAAACGTTTACCTCCGCGGCTTTTCGTGCGCATGGATACGGTGTCCCGACGATCGGGTGGGGGTCCGATATTCTCTCGTTGACACCGGATGAAACCGACGCATTTTTTAGAACCTATTATGGTCCGAATCGGGCGACCATCGCACTGGTGGGAGATCTGGATCCACAGGAAACCATTGCATTGATCGAGAATACGTTCGGGAAGATTCCTGCCGCACCGACGCCGACGGCGCGGGTACCGGTTGAACCGGAACAACGCGGTGAACGGAGGGTCGAGGTGGAGTTTGATGCGGAGCCGGCCATCGTGATCGGCTTTCACAAACCAGGGGTGGGTCATCCCGATGACGATGTCTTCGATGTCCTCGATGCGATTCTTTCGGAAGGGGTCACCTCCCGCTTGTACAAGAAGCTTGTACGGGAGCAGCGGCTTGCGGCATCCGTCCATACGGATGCGAGCCATCCCGGAGTGCGCGAGCCCAATTTGTTTATTGTGATGGCCACGCCGCTTGCGCCTCATACGACGGCTGAAGTGGAAACCGCGATCTATGAGGAATTAGAACGGCTGAAGCGGGAGCCGGTTTCCCCCAAGGAGCTTGAGCGGGTGATCAATAATCTCGATGCCGATATGGTACGGGCGCTACGGTCGAACAGCGGACTGGCTTCCCAGCTTGCGGTGTATCAGGCGGTGGCCGGTGATTGGCGCTATGTCCTGCGGTCTCGAGACAAAATTGCGGCGGTGACGGCTGAGGATGTGCAGCGCGTCGCAACCACGTATTTTACGAAGTCGAATCGTACGGTCGGAGTCTTGATCAAGAAGGC
Source organism: Nitrospira sp. (assembly GCA_029879905.1). Taxonomy (GTDB): domain Bacteria; phylum Nitrospirota; class Nitrospiria; order Nitrospirales; family Nitrospiraceae; genus Nitrospira_D. The sequence continues at coordinate 3,299 of JAOUPN010000111.1, forward strand.
CGAACGGAAAGCCGTGGTCGCGGCAGAATATGGTGAGGCAATGCCATGAGCAAGGTAAAGCGTAAGCGGTTAGATGTGAGGCGAAAAGGAGGAGTGTTGGGGGTAATCTTCCTGACCCTGCTGCTTGGTCCGGCTCTCGCGGCTTGTGCCGGTACGGGAGAGGGAGTGCTGAGCGATCCTCGCACGATGACGTTCGCCCCGGTAGAGTTTTCGCCGCCTGACCCGGAACGTGTTGTTCTGGACAACGGTATGGTTGTGTATTTGCTGGAAGACCACGAATTGCCGTTGGTCACGGTGACGGCCACCATGCGAACAGGTAGTTGGCTCGATCCCGCGGATAAGGTCGGTTTAGCGGCCATCACCGGGGGGGGCATGCGTACCGGCGGCGGCGGCAATCTTTCTGCGGAAGAGGTCGATGGGGAGCTGGAACAGTTTGCAGGCGATATCAACATTCATATAGGCCGTGAGTCAGGAACGGCGTCTCTCGATGTGCTGAGTAAAGATCTGAAGAGGGGGCTGCATATCTTTTCTGCTCTGATTCGCACACCGACATTCGATTCTACACGCGTCGAACTCGCGAAGTTGCAGGTGATCGAAGGGATTCGTCGTCGGCAGGATCATGCCGGTTCCATCGTCGGTCGTGAGTTCTTCAAGGTCTTGTACGGAGCCGATCATCCCAGTGCCCGCCAGAGCACGATCGAATCGGTCAGCCGGATAACCAGGGAGGATCTCATCGCGTTCCACCGGGATACCATTTATCCGAACGGCATGATTGTCGGAGTCACCGGTGATTTCGAGAAAGAAGATATGCTTGCCGCGCTTCGCGGCGTATTCGGGGATTGGAAGGAAGGGGATGTCCCGAAGCTGAACATCGCTGATGTGCCGGAGAGTGATGCGATGAAGTCTTCGGTATGGTTTATCGACAAAGCCACCACCCAAACCCATTTGCGTGTAGGGCATTTGTCCATCAAGGAGCAGGATCCCGATTATGTCCCGCTGGCGATCGCCAACGACATTCTTGGCGGCAGTTCATTCCGAAGCCGTATTTTTAACGATGTGCGGACGAAGCGTGGCTTGGCATATTCGGTCGGTAGCCGTTTGATGGCCGGAGCTCATGATCAAGGGGTGTGGTTGGCCAAGGCCGAAACGAAGTCGGCGTCCACGCAAGAAGTGATCGAGCGATTTATTGCGAATATTGAGCGGATGCGGTCCGAGTTAGTGGATGATGCGGAATTGGCGGAAGCGAAAGAGGCGTACGTCAATTCATTTGTCTTTTCGTTCGCCAGTCCGTCGGCGGTCGTGCGTCGTTTGATTGAACTGGAGTATGACGGGTTACCGAAGGATTTCCTGCAGCAACTTCGCGAGAAAGTCGTGAAATTGACGAAGGAGGACATCCTAGAGGCGGCTAAGAAGCATCTTCATCCGGACCGGCTGAAAATCATTGCAGTCGGGTCCGGTAAGACGTTGCCGGTCGCGCTCGAGACCTTCGGCGACGTGAAGGAGATCAAGTTGATGCCTGAGGGGAACCCCTGACGAGGAGTTGCGTACTGCCTCTGCGGTCAAGGCAGTGGCCGTTGTTACGTCGATCACCCGGAGTTGAGTCTATTCGTATGCCGCTTGAAGACGACTTTTGCGACATTCTCAAGAAGTCTCGCGTAGGGCAAGGCCTCTCGGTCAGTGATGTTTCCAAGATGACGGGGCTTTCTGCGGACGAGATCTCCTCATGGGAGCGCGGGGAGCCGGTGAGGAGTCGGGCCGAAGTACAGGCGTTAGCTCAAGCGTTGGGGCTTCGAGCGGAACCTCTCGGGCAGATTGCCATCGATCAGTGGGAGCCGCAGGCACAGCGTCAGCCGGCATGGATTCACACGATACAGGGTTCCGTCGGCGGCTACGGGGTTCAGGGCTATATCGTTCATGATGAGGGCGAAGCCGTGGTGATCGACACCGGGTATAACGCGCCCGCGATAATCGAGGCGCTTGAGAGGTACCGCTTACGATTGGTGGGGATATGTCTGACCCATGGGCATGCCGATCATGCCGTCGGTATTGATCAACTACTGACACGGCAAGAAGTCCCCGTGTATTTGGGGGGCGAGGATGTCGGGTTGCTGGATTGGCGGCCACGGTCGGAGTTGCTTGTCGAACCACGAGACGGTCAGGTCATTACGGTCGGTCGTCGGGCCGTCCGTTGTGTGGCGACTCCCGGCCATACCCCAGGTGGAATGTGTTACCAGGTGGATGATAGGGATGATCCCGTCTGTTTCGTCGGCGATACCCTGTTTGCCGGGTCGATCGGGCGGTCGAATCCAAGTGGCTTATATGCGGCGCATCTCGATTCTGTGCGTATGCGGGTGCTCACCCTTCCCCCGCAGTATGGTCTCCTTCCGGGCCATGGGCCCGCGACCACCGTTGCCGAAGAACGGGGGCATAATCCGTTCTTCAGCGTCGAGTAAGTACAAACCCCATGAGTGGATTCGAAGGGAACGAAGATCGGCCTACCCAAGGTGTACCGGATACGGACCAAGAACAGGACGTCGTTATACGGGGCATTGACGGCGAAGGAGCCGACGGTGGTGAACCGTCGTCCTTCTCTACATGGATCTTGCCGATCAGCCTGTTTGTCGTGACATGTTTTACGACCTTGTGGGCGGGCGCCTATCAGGCATATAGAGGTCCCGCGCGCGGCCCTGTGGATTTTCTCTTGGCCAGTCCGGAGGCAATTTGGCAGGGGATTCCCTTTGCCGTGACGCTGCTGGGTATTCTCACGACTCATGAATTCGGTCATTTCGCCTTGTCGAAGATTCATCGGGTGCCGGCTTCGTTGCCCCTGTTTGTCCCCGGGTTGCCACATTTCATCGGGACGTTCGGGGCTATCATTCGGATACGCGGACCGATCGTGAGTCGTCTTGCGTTGTTTGATATCGGTGTCGCCGGTCCGCTGGCCGGGTTCATTGTCGCGGTCGGCACACTCATTGTGGGGTTAGATCTCTCTACGGTTGTTGAGCAGGCCGGCACATTAGGATTGCATCTTGGGGAGCCGTTGCTGCTGAAGTTTCTGGCATGGCTTGTGATCGGGCCCATTCCCCCTGAGTCGGACGTCGTATTGCATCCGATCGGTTTTGCCGCCTGGTTTGGTCTTTTCGTCACGTCGCTCAATCTTATTCCCATCGGTCAGCTTGACGGTGGTCATGTGGCGTATGCGCTTTTGGGAAAACGGCAGAAAACGATGGCCCTTGTGGTGCTCCCGATCCTGCTCATTTTGGGGTATGTCGGTTGGCCCGGTTGGTTTCTCTGGGCATTGATGGCGGGGTTGTGGGGGGTCGGGCATCCTCCCGTCATGGATCCTGATACGCCATTAGGCCGTGGCCGTACCATGGTCGGATGGATCGCATTGGCTGTCTTTGCGGTGACCTTCGCACCGATACCGTTTTCCATACATCCGTAGAAACTTCGTGACGGCTGATGGGTCCGTCTCTCTTGTGACAGTCTTCGCACTTGTGTGAGTGCGGTGACTCTCTTAGGATTAGAAGAGCGACCTTCTTATCGAAGAGATCCGGTTGTGAGTTTCATCAGGAAAATATTTCTGTGGGTGCTTGCCTTCTGGCCTCTGTGGTCCCAGCCCGTTTATGCGCAAGGGGGTGAGAGCCTGACGTACGAGGTGACGCCGACGGAAGAGGCCTTGACGGCCGGCCGGGCTGCGCCTGCCGACGATTGGCACTATGGTGCCTATCTTGATGTGGGCTACATCGCCAATTTCAATTTCCCGGACAATGATCTCTGGCGAAATCGCTCCACAGCGTCTCGTCACAATCAAGTGGCTCCCAACATGGTGTCGGCCTATGTGCGGAAGGATGCTACCGAATCATCCCGATGGGGAGGCGAATTCGGAGTCCAAGGGGGCTACGATACCGTGGACTTCGCGTTTCTTCCCGGCGAGAAAAAAGTCGATGGCGCGGATGTGCTTAGGCATATCCACCGTGCAAACGTCACGTACTTGGCCCCGATGGGGCGTGGGCTGACTGTTACGGCCGGACTCTTTAACAGTCTGATCGGGTATGAATCACTTTACGCGAAAGACAACCCAACATATACACGGTCATGGCTTGCCGATTACTCTCCCTACATGATGTTTGGGGTGAACGCGTCTTATCCGGTCAACGATCGATTGACGGTGACGACCTTTGTCGTCAATCGCTATGCCCATCTTTCCTATACAGTCGCCCGGCCGTCTTATGGCGGGAAGTGGTCGTATGCACTCACCCCCCGGTTGACCGCCATGCAGACGCTTTATTGGGGGCCTGACCAAACCAACACATCGTTGGAGTTCTGGCGTCTGTATGGAAACCATATTGTGGAGTGGAGAGGCGACGATGTGACGGTAGCCGTGTCGTATGATATCGGGACGGAAAACATCGCCGACAGGCCTGATAGCCCACGAGCATTCGTCATGGGAGGCAACGTGGTGATGAGGTGGCATATCGCTGGTCCCTGGTCCGTCGCCGTACGCCCGGAATTCTATTGGGATCGGAACGGACGATGGACCGGAGCGGAACAGTTCGTAAAAGCCATGACGTCCACTGTGGAGTACAAAATCCCTTCTCCGTGGGTGCAGGCTATTGCGCGGTTGGAGCATCGATATGATGAGTCGACAGGAATTGGCGGCGGGTTCTTCAGAAACGGAGCGCATCGCCCTGATGTGCCGAAATTGACAGCGGGACAACATCTGCTCTTGTTTGGTGTGATGCTGGTGTTTGACTCGCCGTCATAGACTAGTTGACGGTGGCTGTGACTGTTGGATCCTTTCGGTGCAAGATTATTCGATCACCGGGAGAATGCGATCGGCGACCGCCTGAACGACGCCTTCTTGTTCGGTGACGACCTTCAACCCTTGGAAGCTTAAGTAGTACCCCCCGTGACTGGGGGCTTGAATCGTTGCACTGACCTCGACATGATCGCCGTCCTCTACGTCAGGATCTTTCACGACAGGTTTCCCGCAGAATCCTAAGACGGCGATAGGGATTGTGGCCTCTTCCTCTTCGAGGCGAAACAGGTATGCTCCGTAACAAATGGTTTCATTCGGAAGTTTGTAGGGATCGAGCGAGGTCACATCTCGTACGGTGCCCTGCATGGTGACACGACGCAGATGGTAGATTTGAGGATCTTCAAGTATCTGCTGGATGCTGACCGGGTCAGAAGCCCTCAGCGGGCAAGGGAAGACTAGTGCAACGGCGAAAGAGAATAGAAGAGCAGCGGGATAATTGAAAGCGGTACGCATGGTACAAATACGATGCATCTCCGTGATGCGCGTATTCTATCATTCTTGAGCGAGAAGGTCGCGCGCGTCTTTCTCAAAAAACAGGGACTCGCCGTCATGCTGGACTTTTATCGAGGAGGAGGGCCGTCACGATGGTTCATGACCGTTTGATCCGATCGTATGTCAAGAAGGTACGAGCGCAGTACGAAAATATGTTGGCGCAGATGGTGGAGGTCCCGTCGATCAGCATGGACCCTTCTCATGCGAACGATATTCGTCGCATGGCTGTTCTTGCCGTCCATTGTCTGGAGACATTGGGCGCAGATGCGCAGATCGTGGAGACCGGTGGATACCCTATCGTTTCCGGAGGGTGGTTCATCGGTGCGCAATATCCCACTGTCACAATTTACAATCATATGGATGTGCAACCAGCCCAGGAGCCGGAGTGGAAGCAGGCTCCGTTTACCTTTCGGAATGAGGGTGGGGTGTATCATGGCCGTGGGGCCACCGATGACAAAGGGCCGGCACTGTCAGCCTTGCTGGGTGCGAAGTTTGCCGTTGAGCAGGGAACCCCAATCAATATTCGATTCTTATGGGAATTGGAGGAAGAGATCGGGAGCCCGAATTTTGCGGCCGGGCTCAAGAATCGTACGGCAATTCCCCGCCCGGATTCTGTTGTGGTATCGGACACGATCTGGATTGCCAAGGGGCGTCCTGCCATGCCCTGTGGTCTTCGAGGGTTACTCGGCGCGCGATTGACTCTTCGCACAGGAAAGAAGGACGCTCATTCTGGTCTCACGGGTGGAGCTGCCCGCAACCCCTTGGCAGAGTTAATGGCGGTCGCAAATACCTGTCTGGATGCCAAGACCGGGAGGGTAAAAATCCCTGGGTTTTATGACGATGTCGTTGCGCCGACAAAGGCAGAAGTCAAAAGCTTCGTGAAGTCTGGATTCCAGGTCGGTCGCTTTAAGGCTGCCTATGGGTTGACATCTATACGGACAAACGACTCTGTGGATGTGATGCGGCGTATTTGGGCGTCACCAACGTTTGAGATTCACGGACTCACCGGTGGGTACCATGGTCCCGGAGTGAAAACGGTCGTACCGGGCCAGGGTGAGTTGAAGGTCAGCATGCGACTTGTCCCGGGCCAAGTTCCGGAACGGATTTTCGCGCTATTGAAAAAACATGTGGCCAACATCAATCCAGATATCAAGGTAGAGCGAGAAGGAATGTTGCATCCGTTTCGTGGACAGTTTGAGGGGCCGTATGTCGAAGCCGTGAAACGGGCGGTACGGGATGGGTTCGGCAAGGAGCCGGCTTTTATTCGAGAGGGTGGGTCTATCGGAGCAGTCGTGACGATGCAGCGGATGTGGAAGGTGCCTATTTTGTTTATGGGGTTAAGTCTGCCGGAGCATGGTTACCATGCACCCAACGAATATTTTGATTGGGGACAGGCCTCCGGGGGGATGAAGGC
>JAOUPN010000487.1 GCA_029879905.1 Nitrospira sp.
AGGTCTAAAGGCTATTACGTCGATAAAATGCTGGAGAATGCCGCTGAAGACATCGTAGATGAGTTCGTGAAAATTACCAATACCGGCAAAGCGAAATAAGGCGGGAGGCTATGATGAGACGCCTGATCGTACAAGGAGGATTCTGGATTGTTACCGGTCTGCTTTTTACGGGCTGTGCCACATTCGAATTGACGGACAGTGCATTCCAGCCCAAGGGGAAGAAATTAGCCGTTGTTGCCGGGATGACCAATGCCGGGTCGCTCAAGGCGGCGGATGTCTTTACTCACGAATTGAGTAAAAGCAGTCAGTACCACGTGGTTCCGCAAAAGCAGGTGGCAAAGGCGATCCCCAACTACCCCCAAATGATCAAGGGGCCCTACGACTCAGCATACTTTGAGATAGACGTGAATTATGCCAGGACCGATCTGGCCAGGGTGAAAGACATTCACAAGCATCTAGGGACCGACTACCTCTATGTTTTGTGGGCTCCGTCGACGACTTCGAACGGAGGGAAGAGTTGGTTTTTTACCAACTATGCCGTGATGCAGGTCATTGCGCAACTCTTTGAGTTTCCCGGTGGCCGCGAAGTGGGACATGGGAAATACATGATCCGGATCAACGACGACAAAAAAGAAATGGTGGTGGAAGATATGCAGCAGGTTGCAAAGGAAATGGCAGAGAAGACCCATATGCCCCAATAATCACGTTCAGCAAGGGAGCATAGATCAAGATCCCCACCTGTGGGAGCTGTCGGGTACGTAGTGACGTGTTGAAATGGTTGTGATAGGGGAGTTGCCAAGGAGGGGTACGTTGGAGAATCAACAGGGTGGGTCACGCAGAAAAGAAGCGCGGTATGCAACCTCCTTTCCGGTTCACGTCTTTGGTGATGCCACAATCATAGAAGGACAGGCCAAGGATCTCTCGACCTTGGGGTGTGCGATTGAGGCGGGAGAATTGCCTCCGCCTCAGAGTTATGGGCGACTGGAATTATCCATCCCGGACGGGGAGCCGCCCTTGGAAATCCAATTGGCTGCGGTACGCTGGAGCCATGAGCGGTTTTTTGGTGTGGAATTTATTGCGTTTGGAGACACACAACGTACGAGGTTGCGAAAGTATTTTGCCGCACTCGACGCCTCTGCAAAACAATCTGCATAGCCGGTCCTGATCACTCACCTTAGTAGAGGGAACCCGGCGGCATCCCGCCGCCGGTTCTAACGCTCCCAAATCACCAACATCTTGGCCCAGTCCGATAAAGAGTATCGACCCCATCCGTCCTGAATGGCTAGCAGACCGTCCTGATCGTCGGGAAACGTAGAAGCAGAGAGCCCCGCTCTGGGCTGCCTCAACTTCGGCTCAATGTAAGAATGCCCTGTACAATCGGGCACGCGCTGTTGTGCCGGGCCATGTTGTCAATTGTACGAAAGCGACCTCCTCAGAATTGTGCGCTCAGAAGATAAGACTTGAAAACAGCATCCCTGGGAATATCGTCAGTATGAGTACAAGTCTACCGGGGCGCTCATATTGAATATCACCGAATGGGGAGCCGAGGGGTTACAGAAAACCTGGAGTGATGGCAAAACCGTGACGATTGAGGAGTGTTTGAATGAGTTTGTTATTGGGCTTTTGAAAGTCGCAGCAGCGGTCAAGGCCTGCTGAGCCAAACAGGAAGAGGAGGAGCGTGTGAGGCACGAGGCCGAACGGCGTCGGTATGAAGAGGCACAGAAACGAGAAGAGGAATTAGCCCGGCAGCGTGCCTTGGAACAGGAGGCTGCGAACTGGGCCAAGGCTCAACAAATCAGAATCTACCTCTCCGCAGTCAAGGCCATGCTCACCGTCAAACATGGCCGGATTCAGTCTGGGAGTCCAGCCGACCAATGGCTGACCTGGGCTCATCAGCATGCGGACAGGCTCGACCCGGTAGTGGGAGAATCATTTGAACGATTGCGCCTGCTTGGTATGTAAATCTGTATGCAAATATGTGCCTCGCCCTTTTAAGGCGAGGGTCCTGGGTTCGAGCCCCAGCCGGCTCACCACTTAATTCAACAGGTTACAAGCCTGTCCTTCCACCATCGGCGCGTCTTGTGGCAAATTTGTGCCAATGACTGGTGGTTTCTCTAACGCTCTGACGCCATCGCGCAGACTCTCCGGGCAGTGGTGGGCATAGCGTTGCGTCATGATCCCCGTCTTGTGCCCCAACAACAGCTGCACACGGTAGAGATCAATACCCTTCTGCACCAGTCTGCTCGCAAAGGTATGGCGGAGATCGTGGAACCGGAAATCCGTCAGACCCGCCTGATTCCGAACCTTGGTGAAAGTCCGAACCAGATATCGCGCCTTCAGGTCATTCCCACACCCTGTGTTGAAGACCTGGCCATCTTTTCCCCCCGCTACTCGTTTTCGTGAGAGTAGGTCATACACCACGTGATTCAGCGGGATCGTTCGGCGTTCTCGGTTCTTGCTCGTCATCACCACCAGCGTTCCCCGGTAAAAATCTACGTCTGACCACTGCAAGGCAAGGATTTCGCCTTGTCGCATGCCGGTATGCAGGGCAAAGGTCATGATGTCTTGAAGCCACGGAGGAGACGCATGGAACAGCCTCTCCTCTTCATCGTCCCGTAACCACCGATCCACTGTG
>JAOUPN010000488.1 GCA_029879905.1 Nitrospira sp.
TTATCGTCAATTGCGTGGACAGTGAGCTGAATGCGAAGTTTCTCCGCTATCCGGACACCAACGGAAATGGAAAGAAGGACGATAGTACCTCTACGCTCGACTGTGATTCGGACGGCGTGGATATTCGCGAAATGAGCGCGGTGTGGGAGGCAGGGAAAAAGCTGGCCTTGAGGGATATCGGGTCGAAACCGAGGAACCTCTTTACATGGGTAGATTTGGATAATAACGGGCTGGTGGACAGCGGTGAGCAGATGCCCTTTAATACGGCCGGATCCACTCCTGCTTTACTGGCGCCCTATCTGCGTGCGACCGCTACCGGAACCTTTACCTCAACGAACATCATCAATTTCATACATGGGAACCAGGTCACCGGCATGCGGAATAGAATGAAGATGGTCAACGGCAATATGAAAGTATGGCGTCTGGGGGATGTCATCAACTCAACGCCCACGATTGTCGGCCCGCCGCGCGAACGGTTCGACATTCTCTACGGAGACCAAGGCTATCGCGGGTTCGCACAGCGTTGGAAAAACCGCCGGATGATGGCCTATGTCGGGGCCAACGACGGGATGCTTCATGCGTTCAACGGGGGGTATTTCCACCGCGGAGATGACCCCAGTACATCCAGTGTGAAGGAGCACGGCTACTATACTACCGGGGAAACGGCCGATGATAGTTCCATGCCGGAATTGGGAGAGGAACTCTGGGGGTTCATCCCCTATTATCTGTTGCCGCAAATACGCTGGCTTGCGGAGACGGGCTATACCCATGTGTCCTATGTCGACTTGAAGTCAAAAGTCACCGATGTCAACATTTTTGACGAGGAATCTGCCTGCGGCGGTGGGACGACTCCGACAAATGTCGGGTGCAAACATCCTGGAGGGTGGGGAACCGTCCTGATTTTGGGTCTTCGGTATGGAGGCAGCTGTAAAGCCTGTACGGCCAAATCCAGTGATAACAACGGAGGACCGGCCTTGACGGTGGTTGCTGATTTTAACGGAGACGGCGATACGAAGGATACCGATGATACGCGTGAATTTTTGAGCGGTTACATCGTACTCGATATTACGGACCCGGATGCGACCCCGAAGGTGCTGACCGCCTATACCTCGGACAAACTTGGGTTGACGACCAGCTATCCCACGGTTGTTCGTATGAGCCCGTCAGGCGATGCAAAAACCGACCATTCGGACGCAAAGTACATGGTGGTTGCCGGGTCCGGTCAACATGGGTACGACGGTCGCGCAGCGTCAGGAACGTTCGGCGGAGCCAATATGCTGGCATTCCAAATTGTGCAGCCAGGTGAAACGCCTGAAACTCGAGTTCTCCCCGTGGGATCAGAAACGTATGGAGGGTTCATGGGAGATCCGGTCACCTTCGACCGTGACTTGGATTTTCGGTCTGATGCGGTGTATGCAGGTCGGACGATCGATCCAAGCGCCGGCAGTGTCGGGTACTGGTGGGGGAAGTTTTATCGTCTTACCATGGATATCTGTTCCTCGGGCCCCTGTCTGACTGACACATGGGGGGTTGGTATAAGTGGCAATCGAGTTCCGACTGAAATGGTGATGAGGGTGACAACGAACGGGACCACGAAATATCTCGGGCCTGCGACGGCGGGGGCCACGGTCACATTGGATAATTCAGGAAACACATGGGTATTTTTCGGAACAGGGCGCTTCTTCAGCAAAGAGGACAAGCGCGATCTGCGCGCGCAGTATCTGGTGGGCGTCAAAGATTCCGTGTTACGTTCCGGTGGGTGTGTACAGACCGATGCAATCAACTGTACGAACGAAGACTTGCTTGATGTGTCGAATGCGGTAGTCTGTGTCGCATGCACATCCGGCGACCAGGTGCAGAATGTGTCCGGTGTCACGACGTATTCAGGGCTACAGGATGCGATCACCACCAGAGACGGATGGGTCATTGAATTAGAGTCGGGATCCAGCAGTTCCGGTCTGGCTGGAGAACGGTCGGTGGTCAATCCCACATTGATCGGCGGTGCCATATTCTTCCCCACGTTCGTTCCCAGTACGGATGTGTGCGTGGCAGCCGGTGATAGTTATCTCTATGCGACATACTACTTGACCGGAACCGGACATACCGATCCCATCATGGGAACGAATGCGGATGGAACGTCCAAACGTAAGGTGAGTCTCGGCCAGGGAATGGCGTCATCTGTCGCTATTCAGATCGGGAGTCAACCTACCGGAATGTCCGGTTTCTATCAGTCCAGCAATTCAACGGTGAATAAGGTTTCTCCGAAACCGATCTCATCGATATGGAGCCAGTACATTTCGTGGATGAGTAATCGAGACTGATGCATGATGTCGACTGCTCTGAACGTGGAGAACAAGAGGGGGCAAGGCGGTAACATCCCTTGCCCCCGATCGGGACGGTTGGCCGTGACGACTCTGGCGCTGTCTCTTGCGATGATGGCAGGTTGTACGTCAGGTGAGAACGCCGAGCCGGTCGGGCCTTCCGCCGGAAGCGGCAATCGTCCTCCGGTGGTCAAGTCGGCGGTCATTGTACCCAACCCCGCAACCCTCTCCGGCCCGTTGACCGTCCAGGCCGATGCGCAGGATCTCGACCTGGACAACATCATGTTTCGCTATCGCTGGTCGATCAACG
>JAOUPN010000489.1 GCA_029879905.1 Nitrospira sp.
CTCCGGCAGAAATACCGCTATGCACTTGCATTTTGGGATGAACTCTTCTAGACTCAGCCCCCCTGGGAGAATTACAGCATGTCGAGCGTATTAAAAAAGCGACGGAAGAAAATGCGCAAGCACAAGTACAAAAAGCTGCGCCAGCGTCAAAAATTTCTTCGCCGTAAAAGCTAAGCACAGTCCGCGAAGCAGGAGGAACCCTTGGCTGAAGGTCGGAAAGTTCGGATTCACGTTCGAACGGTGAATGGCACCTATGTCGGTGACTTCATCATCCCTCCTGCTCGCAATCGTGTCTCTGACGCGATCAACGACGAGACGAATCTGTTCATTAGCCTGACCGACGTTGTCATCAACGAGAAGGATCGGTCTGACTTCGTGGCGATCAACAGAAGCCTCATCGAATCAATCGTCCAACTCTGACTCAGTGGTTCGCGCGTCCGCTTTTCCCACGTCTCATCTCCTGAACGCTTCGGCGTCGAAAACCTTTGCCTAACCCATCCTTCCCACATCGGCCATGCTAATCTTTAGGCGATTCATTCCCTTCGTTCAACCGCACCTGACACGCATGCTGATCGGAGGCCTGCTCGTGATGGGCGTGGCCGCCGTCAATTTGGCGTTGCTACGCCTGGCCGGAATTCTGTGGGATGTCATCACCGTCCAGCATGACGGCACCCGGATGACGGAATTAATCGGCATCTTCCTTGGCTTGGTCGTCGTCCAGGGCCTCTGTTCGATGGGACACAGTTATCTGACAGCCTGGGTATCTCAAAGAATCGTCGCCGACTTTCGCCGCCACTTGTTCGCACACCTGCAAACACTGGACATGAGTTTTTTTGCGCGGCGCCGCACCGGGGAACTGCTGTCTCGTTTAATGAATGATGTCGGCGTCATTCAAACGGTCATGACCGAAACACCCATCGACAGCGCGAAACAGCTGGTCACCTTCGTCGGCGGCATTGCCTTTCTCCTCACGATGAATTGGCGCCTGTGCCTGCTGATTTTGGTCCTTCTACCCCTATTGGTCTTCGTCGCCAAAATGTTCGGGCGCAGACTCAAAACCCTGTCCACTTCCCTGCACGACCATACCGCCGCGCTCAGCACGTCGGCGGAAGAAGTGATCTCAGGCATCCGCATCGTCAAATCGTTCGTACAAACCAAACGGGAACAGGCACGTTTCTCCACCCAGATCGACGACACGCTGCAAGTCACGATGCATCGGGCCGGTATCATGGCGCTGTTCATCCCCGTCATCAGCCTGCTCACGTTTTCCGTTGCGGCCGCTGTCATCTGGTACGGAGGCCGACAAGTCATTGAAGGAACCGTCACCCCCGGCGACCTCTTCGCCTTTGTGCTGTTCGCAGGCATTTTGATCGGCCCCTTCAGCTCAGCCGCCCGCGTCTTCACCCAGGTGAAAGAGGCGCAAGGTGCCATGCAACGGGTGTTTGAAATTCTCGACGTCGAGCCGGATATCCAAGACCGTCCCGGCGCGGAAGTCCTCGCCACGGTCGAGGGTCATGTGCGGTTCGAGCAGGTCGGCTTTGCCTACGACGCACGCTCTCCCGTTCTCACGCAACTGTCCTTTGATGCCAAGCCCGGAGAGGTGATTGCCTTTGTCGGCCCCACAGGCGCCGGCAAAACCACGATCATCAATTTAATCCACCGGTTTTATGACCCGACCGAAGGCCGCATCACGATCGACGGACGTAATCTGCGCGACGTAGGAGTGGAGAGTTGGTATCGGCATCTGGCCCTCGTGCCGCAAGAAACCATTTTGTTCGGCGGCACGATCCTCGACAACATACGCTATGGACGCCTCCAAGCCAGTGAGACAGAGGTCGAGGAAGCCAGCAAGGCCGCGCATGCCCACGAATTCATCATCGGACTACCTGACGGCTATCGTACGATCGTCGGCGAAAAGGGGATCAACCTCTCCGGCGGGCAACGCCAGCGCATTGCGATCGCACGGGCCATTCTCAAGAACCCGCGCATCTTGTTGCTGGATGAAGCGACCTCGTCGCTCGACAGCGAATCGGAACGGCTCGTTCAGGAAGCCTTGGAGCGTCTGATGCGGGGACGGACGACGTTCATCGTCGCCCACCGGCTGTCGACCATTCAACGGGCCGACCGCATCCTGGTGCTCGATAAAGGCGTCATTGTGGAGGACGGCACCCATGCGCAGCTGATGGAACGAAAAGGCCTCTACCACTACCTCTACACCATCCGCCTCAACGAACCGGCTGTTTAAGGAAACCCCGTTTTCACCAGAATATCACCCAATCGGTCGATCGATAACGCCTAACTCCACGACCTGTTCAACAAGTTGGTCTTGGGTGATTGCCTACACCAGTCTACCTGCGCTAACGGGAAGCCATCCTGTCAGCAAGTCTCTCTCGATAAGAAAACGCTATACTTTAACCATGCTCACCCTGGTGCGATACACCTTCCCTATAATCATGGTCCTCCTGTCGGTTGCGACCGCAAGCGTGAGCCCCGCGCAACTCGTTCCTCGATCAAAACCACCTTCCTTGCACTCGTATTCCGTGACATCTATCCAAGCGATTCTGTCTGATCCCGGACACTATCAGTTCCGCATTGTACGGATCAGAGGAGTCGTACAAACGATTACTCAG
>JAOUPN010000112.1 GCA_029879905.1 Nitrospira sp.
TCCCCTCCCGCCACAAGCTCAAGCGCCCGCAAGGCCCCGGCAGCAATCACCGGCGGCAGTGAATTTGAAAAGAGATAGGGTCGCGACCGCTGACGCAGCAACTCGATAATCTCCGCCTTGCCCGAGGTAAATCCTCCTGTCGCGCCGCCTAACGTCTTACCTAACGTACTCGTGACAATTTCGATACGATCAGCCACACCAAAATGGGCCGGCGTGCCACGTCCCTTCGGGCCGAGAACGCCCGTCGCATGACTGTCATCTACCACGACTGCCGCATCATACCGCTCAGCCAATTCGACGATGCGATCCAGCTTGGCCAGATCCCCATCCATTGAGAACACCCCGTCCGTCACGATGAGCCTGACCCGCCGATCTTGCGCCTCTTGCAGCTTCGTTTCCAATTCGGCCATGTCCGCATGAGGATAGCGTAGTCGTGCGGCCTTACAGAGCCGGATCCCGTCGATCAAGCTGGCATGATTCAAGGCATCGCTGATGACGACATCACGCTCGTCCAGCAACGCTTCGAACAGTCCACCGTTGGCATCGAAACAGGAACTATAGAGAATGGTGTCTTCGGTACCAAGAAATCCGCTGACCGCCTGTTCCAATTGCTTGTGCAGATCCTGCGTGCCGCAAATAAAGCGCACGGAGGCCATCCCGTAGCCGTGAGACTGCAAACCCTCCGTAGCAGCCCTGACAAGCTCCGGATGATTCGCCAAACCGAGATAGTTGTTGGCGCAAAAATTCAGGACCGGTCCCTGGTCCACCAGGATATCGACACCTTGCGGACCCAAAAGACGGCGCTCGGACTTATAGAGCCCTTTGGCGCGAATGCCGGCCAACTGCGTTTCAAGGGATTTTTTTAAGGATGCGTACGCCATTTCAAACCGGTAAATAGTGAAGGGTGAGGAGTACGGGGTATAGGGGTATAAAGAGTGAAAGAAGTCTCAAATCCAAACCACCCAGTCCTCACCTCTGCTCACATCCTTTTCACTCAACCCCTTACCCTTTACCCCTAACCCCTCACGGTAAGAGGACTACCTTCCCGCATTGTCCGGATTGGATCAAGTCAAACCCCGTCGCGAATTCGTTCATGGGAAACGTATGCGTGATGATCGGCCGGATGTTCAACCCTGCCTTGAACAGGCCGGCCAGCCTATACCAGGTCGCAAACAAACGGCGACCGGTCACGCCATAGACGCGAATGCCTTTGAAAATGATTTCGTTCGGCAAGTCAAAGCAGACCCGGCCGGTCGGAATGCCGAAGAGCGTCACGCGTCCCCCGTTTTTCACATTCCGAAACGCCTGATGCAGTGCAGTGGGATCGCCCGACATCTCCAGTGCCGCATCAACCCCTTCACCGGCCGTCAGCATACGAACCGCCTCGCCCACGGCCTCCGGCGATTCGGTTTTCACATTCACGGTATGATCTACCCCCACTTGCTTGGCCAACCCCAGCCGATAGTCGCTCACATCCGTCGCGATAATTACGGCAGCGCCGGCCACACGGGCAATAGCCGCGGCAAACAACCCGGTCGGGCCACAGCCCGTCACCAACACCGAATGGCCGGTGAGATCCTCTGCCAACGCCGCATCGACGGCATTCCCCAGCGGTTCTTGCACGCAAGCAAACTCCGGTGGAATTTCCGGAGCGGTGCGCCACAAGACGCCTTCCGGCAAGGCGACATACTCGGCATAGGAACCGTCACGGTCGACACCTAAGATTTGATACTGTTTGCAAACATGTGCCTGCCCGGTGCGGCATTGAAAACACCGGCCACAGGTGAGGTGCGACTCCGCCGCCACATAGTCGCCGACCTTCACGAGCGACACCTCCCGCCCGACCGCGACGACATGGCCGCAGACTTCGTGGCCGATAATACGAGGCGGATGGATGCGATGCTGCGCCCACTCGTCCCAGCGATAAATATGTGCATCAGTACCGCACAAGGAGGTTGCCGCCACCTTGACGATGACGTCGTGAAGACCTGGGGTCGGATCCGGCCGACTCGTCAAAGTCAACCCAGGTGCAGGTACCGTTTTAACGAGAGCTCGCATGGGCCTATTCTATACCAATATCGGTTTCCACGGTGGACCACTGACCCTCTTGTCATTCCCGCGTGTTTCCGGCGGGAATACAGAAAGTCCGGAAACCCTGGATGCCCACTTTTCCAGCCCCCTCACCCTGCCCTCTCCCCCCGCAACGGGGACGAGGGAAGAAGCGCAGACAAGCCATTACCGCTTTCCGATATACCGTCCATAGAGGAACGCGACAAATTGCTTCGCTCCCCGCACTCGACTTTTCACATTCTCATCATCGAGGCCGGCTCGGCACAACTCCCGTTCAAACCGCCCTAAGGCATCTTTCAACTCTCTTTCCAATACCCGATCAAGGACACTCGCCATACCATCCTCCTTCTTCCTGCAATTTTCACAATCCCGTATTCATCCTATCGCGTTACGAGGATAAATCGAGAACCCCCCTAGCCTGCATTATTCATGAGCGCTTCTACTGCAATCGCCGATACGCCGCTACGACAAGCGTGGCTGCAAGCTTCGCGCAGCCAGCGGGCGGGCTCGCCCCTCGTAACCTCAACATACTGTTTCAAGTATGCCTCGGCTTCTCGGCGCTCCGCACGCCCGTCTCGCCTGGCGTCTTGGCGGTTTCGTTACGAACCGTCATGAATAATGCAGGCTAGCTTCGTCATTCTATAAAACTTGTGTCCTCCTCACCAGCAAGCAGAGAAAATGAAACTCCCCGCAGCAGCCTACTCCTCAGAAGTAGCTTCGGCTACGAAGGCGGAAGCTGCGGGGTACCTTGCGAAATTCTCCGACCCGTCGACCAGAGCCTTTGGCCGACGTGCCGAAGTCACTACCCTCCTTCGCCAAGGCTACGGAGGGTTCCCCTCGCCTTCCGCCCCGTAGCTTGCTACGGGGCGTTCGGGAAGGAGAATAAACGGGTTGCGCTGCATTGCCCCTCTGGGTAGGATACCGCGTAACATGTCCCCATCAGTATTACGATCCATTGCTCTCGCAGCCTCCCTCCTTGGCATCCTGCCTGGTAGCCCCGTGTTTCCTTTGTTCCTTGATACGGCAACCGCCGGCACAAAACAGGCGCCCTCCTTAAGTCCACGCACGGTGACATTCGACCTCATCAGTGGCGACTCATCCGGAGACATCCGGCTCGGCAATCCGGTGACCTTATCGCTGACACTCAAAGGAACCCCGCATGGCCCTGTTCCGATCATTGCGGTCTGCGAATCGGCCCACTTTCATCCGCACATCGTCACCATGGAACCGGATGCCGATTCAAAAAACCTGAGAGGCACAGCCATTCTTGACCCCATCGCTCTGGGGCAGTTCTCCGTCGTGCCCGAATCTGCGCGCATCCAAGTGACGTTTTTCAGAACTCCCACGGGAAAGAAGTTCCAGCGGATCTTGACTCGAATCGTCTATGTGACATTGGACAAGTCTGAGACGCCATCCGACACAACCGAGTCGTTTTCATCCAATGACGAGACCCCGGTCGATGAAAACATGAGCGAGGACGATATCCCACCGGATGGCATCCCGGTTGCCGGCGAACCGTTGGATGAAGAAGATCTCTTCCCGCTGCCCGATCCTGAACGGGGTCAAGCCTATTGGCGGCAAGTCAGCGCGCGCTTGAGCCGGAGTTGGAGCCGAACCGCCCGCCGAGTGCGTCACGCCCCGTCGAGTGAAACCGTCCATGTACGTTTCCGCATGTACCCCAACGGACGCGCCCAATTGATTGAAATTGAAAAGGGCTCCGGCGCCAGGGAAATCGATAAGGCCGGCATTTACGCCGTCGTCCATGCGCAACCGTTTCCTCCTTTCCCCAAAGACCTCGGATCAGATCCTGTCGATGTCCATGTGCGGATGCGAACAGGCGCGCGTCGCGGCATACGGGATGTCCGGCAGGTTACCGAATCTCGTCCATCCCGGGCGAACACACCGACCCGCACACCCAAACCATGACACAGACCACACACCCTACAGCCAGGAGACCTTGTATGAGCACAATATCGCGATGGACTATCTGCGTGATAACCGGAGTCGTGCTTGTCGGACTGCCGTTCATAGCCGAAGCAGAAACGGCACGATGGAGGATCGATCCCGACCATTCCCTCATCGAATTTCGCGTCTCGCATATGATGGTCTCCAAGACGACGGGGCGATTCGTGGATTACCACGGTGTCGTGACCATGGATGCCGCCGCGAAAACATTTGCCACGATGGAAGCGACGATCAACGCCGCCTCCGTCGATACCAAGCATGAGAAACGAGACGCCCATCTGCGTAATACCGACTTTCTCGATGTATCCCGATATCCCACGATGACGTACTCCATGAAGCGCTACACAAAGCAGGGAGAGCAATACACCTTCATCGGCGACTTGACCCTGCGCGGCGTGACGAAAGAAGTGACGCTCATCGGCTCATTCAATGGCTTCGCCCAAGATCCCTGGGGAAATACCAGAGCCGGTTTCAGTGTAGACGGCACATTGAACCGTAAGGATTTCGGCATGACCTGGAACAAAACACTCGATAACGGTGGGTTGGTCGTCGGAAACGACGTGCAGATCCGGCTTGAGATCGAATGCGTTAAGGAGAAACAGCCACAGCCATGAGAGTCAAGGATCATTGCGGGTTGCAGGCTACGCGTTTCGTGAATATCCCGGCTGCGGAGATCGCAACTCCAAACTCGAAACCAGAAACTCACCATCCCGAGTCAACATGAAAGCCATGGTGTTGAGTCGAACCGGCGACGTCTCCTGCAATCCGCTTGAGATACGCGAATGCGCCACACCCACACCTGGGCCTAGCCAAGTCCTGGTAAAGGTCCACGTCTGTGGCGTATGCCGGACAGATCTGCACGTGGTCGAAGGCGAGCTGCCCGACGTGACACTCCCCGTCATTCCCGGCCATCAGGTCGTCGGAACCGTTGTACAAATCGGTCGTGATGTTCGAGATATGCAAGAGGGAGATCGTGTCGGCATCGCTTGGCTACAGGGCACCTGCCGACAGTGCGAGTTCTGCACAAGCGGGCGGGAGAATCTGTGCGAGACAGCCCGATTCACCGGCTATCAAGTCGACGGCGGTTATGCGGAATATGCCGTCGTGCCTGCGCACTTCGCCTATCCCATTCCATCGGTGTTTTCAGACGACGAGGCGGCCCCGCTGCTCTGTGCAGGTATTATCGGCTATCGCGCATTACGCCTCAGCGGAATCCGACCAGGCCAGCGCCTCGGCCTGTACGGCTTCGGTGCCTCGGCACATATCGCCATCCAAATAGCACGCCATTGGGGTTGCCAGGTCTATGTCAGTTCACTCAAAGCCGAACATCAAGACTTGGCCAGGCAGTTGGGAGCCGTCTGGGTCGGCGGGGCGCAAGAGATGCCGCCTGACAAGCTGCATGGCTCGATCATCTTCGCACCAGCCGGCGAGTTGGTCCCGCCGGCCTTGCGCGCGCTCGAACGCGGCGGCACGCTCGCACTGGCCGGCATCCACATGTCTCCGATCCCCTCGTTGGACTACGACCGCGACGTATTCGGCGAACGCGTCATCCGCAGCGTGACGGCCAATACCAGACAGGACGGGATCGATCTGCTGCGCGAAGCCGCCGCCATTCCCATCAAACCCCGTACCGTGCGCTTTCCGCTCGCAGAGGCCAACCAGGCGCTGCAAGCCCTTAAAGCCGGGGCCTTCCAAGGCGCAGCGGTGCTGGCGATCTGAGCTAAGACACGGCTTCAGGAGAACCAGCAACAAAACCGTGACACTCCTTACCAGTTTGCACTCGGCAATCTCCCGCACACCTCGTCTCACGACCAATTGTACAATGCCATGGCAACGGCTGGGCTGTCAGCATGGCAACTAGCCCCGATCCGGCTCACCCCAGGCCCTCTATTCGGCATTCCCACTCACGCGGGAGACAGGGAAACAGGCTCAGGGACACCCGTTGTCTCACCCGACCTATTCTTGAATAGATCGGCTCCGTGCCGACAGCATGTCCGGTACCAGTGGGCCAATACTCTGTTGACAATAGGCACACATCGTCATAGCATGGTTCAGTATGGAAGAGTGGGATTACGCCTTCGATCCGGACAAGAACGCCTGGCTCATTCGAGAACGAGGAATCAGCTTCGAACAGATCATCGTGCTGATCGAAAGCGGCAATCTCATACAGGTACTGGAGCACCACGATCAGGATCGCTATCCCGACCAGCTTCTCTATGAAGTCGATGTTGATGGATATATCTGCGTCGTCCCGGTCGTCAGAGAACATCGGACCCTGTTCCTAAAAACGATCTATCCGAGCCGAAAGGCTACCAGAAACCGTGCGAAAGGAAGCACACCATGAAGAAGAAAACTGTGCCGGATAAAGACGAGGAAGAGCTGATCGCTCATTACGAACGCGGCGCCTTCAGACCGGTCAAGAATCAGGACAGGGCCCAAAAAGAAGCCATGGAAGCCGCCCGCCGCTACATGCGCAAGGACGCCCGGATCAATATCCGATTATCTACCGCCGACCTTGAAATGCTGAAGCGGCGCGCCGCCGAGGAAGGTCTGCCCTATCAAAGCCTGATAACCAGCATCCTGCACAAATACGTCAGCCGTTCTGCCTCACAGGCAAATTAAGGAATCGCCCGGAGTAAGCTGAAGGCTGAACCGAAGATGTGCCAGCGGCCAGCCGACTACGATCAGAACGTCCTCGGGGAACGCATCATAGGCAGTGTCACAGCCAATACCAGGCAAGATGGTCTCGATCTCCTGCGCAAGGCTGCCGCCATTCCCATCAAACCCCACACCGTGCACTTTCCCCTTGCAGAGGCCAACCAGGCGCTCCAAGCCCTCAAAGCCGGTCCCTTCCAAGGCGCAGCGGTGCTGGCGACACCTTGATTCCCCGAACACAACAGAGGGAGTTATTTGCTTTCTCTCATAGCGGTAGCTACAATAGCCACTGAGGTGCATGATGAGCCAAGTCGGCGTCAAAGAACTCAAAAACCGCCTAACGCACTATCTTCGTCGGACACAGAAGGGCGAAGAAATCGTCGTCACTGACCGGGGGAGACCGATCGCGTTGCTCCAACAGATTGAGGCCGGAAAGCCCGGGACACGCGAGGCACGCTTGGCACAACTCGCGGCGCTCGGAAAGATTATTCTGCCGACCGGTGTGCAAAAGAAGCGACTAAAACCTCTCGCCTATCGAGGACCATCGGTTGGGCGGGCGGTCCTTGAGGACCGTGAAGAACGGTAACCATGTATTACTGGGACACCAGCGCCCTCGTCAAACAATTCATCCAGGAAATCGGAACGGACGAAGCTCTCGCACTACGATCCGACACACCACCTCATGCGACCGCCACCATCGCCTACACTGAGACCTTTTCAGCGTTTCGCAGGCGTGTCCGAGAATCCGCATTGAAAGAATCCCAGTACCATGAAGTCGTTCGTCGGTTTCTACAGGACTGGTCAGCCTATGTCAGGATCAACCTGGATGAAAGTATTCTTGAACGATCCAGAGCACTCCTCGAACGCTACCCGCTCCGCACCCTCGACTCCATTCATCTCGCTTCCGCCATTGAGCTGCAAGATCAGCTGAACGAACCGTCAGTTGTTATCTCAGCCGACGCCCAACTCCTTAGAGCAGCAATGGCAGAAGGTCTCAAAACAAAGTGCATCTCTTTGTGAACCCATCCGCAGAGACAAGACCATCTGTTGGAATCAACACCTGTGAGACGTCACTCCCAGGCCGATATGGATGAGGGAACGCATTACGCCTCACTCCCCGATACGACCGCATCGACACACTGAATCACATCCGACAGAACCGACGTAGCAATCCTGACGCCATAGACCGGGTGACGCATAGAACAATATCCGACCCTCATTGGGGTTCAGTACAAGCCTGGAAATACAAGGGGACATTCTTCTTTTCTGTGAGTCAAGCCTACGGGAACGGAATAGTGGAGGGTGGGCTGCATCAGATTCCTGTGTCAGGTCTGTTGGACTTGGCAGCACTTAGGGCCGGAGGTGAGCTTCAATCCATCGGGCTGGCAGATGGGATTCAAAAAAGTAGAATGTCCCCTTTTTTATCCCGAACTTGACGTAGCCGGTCAAGGCGAGACTGTCGAATCAGCCACGGCCAATCTCAAAGAAGCCGTCGAACTCTTTCTCGAATGTGCTGACCCCACCGAGGTCGAACGCCGCCTCCACACGCAGGTGTTCATCACACGCTTCGAAGCGGCCCATGGGTAAGCTGCGTGTCCTTTCAGGACAAGACGCGTGTCGCATCCTCGAATAACACGGTTTTCACATCGTCCGTCAGCGTGGAAGCCATCTCGTCATGCAACGAAAAACGGATCACGGCACCGTGACTGTGCCGATTCCCGATCACCCTGAACTGCGGATCGGCACGCTACAATCAATCATTCGGCAAAGCGGGACCGCACGCGCGGTATTCGAGGTCTAACCGACATATGTCAGGCTCGCAGATGTCCTTCCCCATCGACCTGACCGTATGACCTTTATATCAACATCTTTTACAGCGAAACAGACAGGGTATGCATAGCCGATATTCCAGACCTGGATGCCTGCTCTGCATTCGGAATAACTCCTGCTCAAGCGCTCAAGCAAGCGGAAGTGGCCAAACGAGCCTGGCTGGCTGCGGCACGTGCCGAGAAGAAACCCATCCCTAACCCGCAATCTATCAAACAGGCGCCTTACCTTCACACCCCTCCCATGAAATTTGGGCCCGGTGAGATCGGCAATTCGCTTTCCCCTAATGGATGGGTATGGACATTCTCGACTGTCAGCATCCGGCCAAATGCGGAAGTTCGGCGCCGAAGGCGCACCCGTCGTGCCATACGTACTTACCCCAGAATAGACGCTAAGACGCTCGGCATGTTACGTTCCATCCCTGACCCCGATCTACGCATAGCCATAGCTCACACATCGCAATGGCCTCGAATAATCTGAGCATTTTTTACCGGAGGTGTGGCATGGTCAGAAGGAGTCTCTCGCGTTTGTCAGTCGTCATGGCCTTGAGTGCCTTGTTCGCCGCTCCCCCACAACTGGCACAGGCGATCCCCAGCAATGGAGATTATAGCTTTACACCTGGCTCGGGTTTGACGGGCACATTTACGGTCGATGGTACAGATTTGACCGTCTATGACATCACCGTTGATAATGTTCCTATTACCTTTACATCCGTGAATTCATCAGATACTTATAATTTCCCCGACGATTCCACAAGAATTCTGACAAGCCAGGGTAACAGCCAATACCACCTTGACCTATTCTGGGCATACCGAGTGTGGGACTTTGACAGTTGCGACGGACAAGGTGGCTGTGTCGAGAATAATCCCGCCTCAGCTCCACCACTCAGGTTTGAGAAACTTAGCAGCGTCCCAGAACCCTCAACCGCCATATTACTCCTCGCAGGCATGGGCCTGCTGGGACTCGTGGAGTATGTGAGAAGGCAGCGGCGTCAGCCAGGGCTGCAAGTCGGATAGTCCCCTGACTGCCCAACCCCACCATCGGAACACGTAATCACCCAGGGCCATGATCCGTTGAGAATTGCGGCCCTGTCGTTCATAGAGAGCCATTAAGGAGTCGGATACCTTAATTAGCACAAGTCCAATTCCTTGGGGAATCAACCAACTGTGGGCTGGCTGTTTAGATGGGGATTTTGACAGAGGTGCATTGGGGATTTTCGGGAAGCTGACACCTCTAAAATCCCGATGGAGCCGTCATGCGACTGAACCTCCCGATAACGGTCAGTCGTGGACGGCGGCTAAGGGTCCAGGCTGTGTGAAAACTCCGCAGGAGAGTATAATGGCACTTTCCCACGGAGGTGTGATGAATGAGCGGATTTATTCAAGGGATCGATCGCCTGCAAGCGACCTTATTCCCCGAACG
>JAOUPN010000490.1 GCA_029879905.1 Nitrospira sp.
GATTCCACTGCGTAGGCCCCCGCTTCTGATTGAATGATACGATGAGGAGAATCCTGCCTTACCACAACGTTCGGGGGTACAGAACACACCCTATGGCCTGTTGGAGCCTATGGACGTTGGGGAAAAGGCGGGCCGTTCGAAGCCGAAAGTGCGGAATTCAGCATCAATAGGTCAATGCCACATATTTGCCAAGATGACCGGGGTTCTCTGCTTGCGCGATCATAAAGTGCGCAACATCGGCACGAGAGATCGCTCCCACCGTCATACCTTCTACGAGAGTATCCAAGGTGCGATATCGACCGGTCATAGGTCCGCGGGTTAACCGGCCCGGCCGTACCATCTCCCAGCGCTGATAGCCTTCGGCGATGACCTGTTCCTGCACGGTCTTATCCGCATAGACCGCCTTGAGCAGCAGTGAGAAGAAAAGTCGCATAGGCAGAGAATTATAACTCCAACTGTCACCCGTCCCAAAACCGGTCAGCACCATAACCGTCGGGGACGCAGCCGTTTCCTTGAGGGTCTGCAACAGAATGCGAGCGGAATCGGAGAACAGTGTGGTGGCAAAGGGGCTTTTCACGCCGAGCGTCACAAGGATCGCATCGGCCCCTTCCAGGGCGGTTTTGACATCGGCTGCGTTGGTCGCACTGCCCTGCACTCGTCTCAGTTTGGGGTGATCCGGCAGCGGAACGGCCCGACGAGATAAGGTTGCGACCTCATGCCCCTTCTCCAACCCAAGGCGCGTACACTCAAGTCCTATCCCGGCCGATGCTCCGATTACGGTAATCTTCATTGTCCCTCTTTCAGCGACAGATGTCCGACTCATACCTCGACGAATTCAACGTACACTATTGACTATCAATTTACCGCCTCACGTTCAGCCGATTTTAATGCTTCGGCCACACCTTGCTGAGACCAGAGATTTTTCGGAAAGCGCTTCAGATCGTCCTGAAACACCTGCTTGGCCTCGCCTGGCCGCCCTGCCTTCAACAGCAACATGCCGAGTTCTTGCCTGACAGGCACAGTCCACTCCGGTGGCTCACCATACACGAGGGCATCCTCGCGCCGTACTGCCTCCTGTAGGTGCTTCATTGCGCCCGGCAGATCTCCCTTCGCAGCTATGATATGCCCGGCAAGTACTTCAGTGGCGATACCCAACACAGCGCCGGCTCGGTTGAACTCAAGCTGCAGCACCGTCACGTGGGGATCATGAGCAAGAGCATGTAACTGCGTCAACGTAGCATCAGCCGCCTTGAGATGACCACGTGCGGCTAACGCTCGACCATGCGCATACAGCCATATGGCACGGGCAAGCGGCAGACTCTCCTCCGGTGCATCAGCGATCAGCAGATCATCCCATCGGCCGAACCGTACCAACATCTGCAGATTGCGTGTCTGATGATGCTGCAGAAAGGCCATCCCCGGCTCAAGCACCAGTTCCTTCGGCACCAGAGCCGCCATTTTGTCGGCAGCAGCGATAGCCTGCTGTTCACGGCCGATCATGCTCGCGGCAAACGCCAAGAAGTCATAATTGTGGGGATAATACCCCAGCACATAGATCCCGGCTGCTGGACTCTGGTCGCGAATGTACGTCTCATCGGCATGTACCGCATGCTCATTGGCCTTGATGGCATCCTCATACCGGCCGACGCGGATGTAGATATGGCCCGGCATATGAACCAGATGCCCTGCGCCGGGCATCAATCCGGCAAGGCGCTCGGCCGCCTTGACCGCACGCTCAGGCTGA
This sequence comes from Nitrospira sp., assembly GCA_029879905.1. GTDB lineage: Bacteria > Nitrospirota > Nitrospiria > Nitrospirales > Nitrospiraceae > Nitrospira_D. The sequence continues at coordinate 1,745 of JAOUPN010000490.1, forward strand.
ACCGCCTCGACGGCATGAATATAAAAATGGTTGGCGCCGGGATGACCCGGATCGGCCTCCAATACCTGTTCGAGATGTAACAAGACCTTTGTCGTAGTTGCCTTCGGCTTGCCGTCGGCGGTCCAGTAATCCCAGGGGCTCAAGTCCATCAGCGACTCCGCATACAGTGTCTTGGCTTCTGAGTCACCTGGATAACGTTCCACGACATCGGCCATCGCGCGAGAATAGGCCGCATCTAACTCCGTACGATCGGGAATCGGTTCAGCAACGTATCGCGTTGCAAGCGCGTGAATCAGCGCCTGCTCATGTTTGCTCACCCTGTCGGCAAGACGACCGGCCTGCTGAACGGCGGCATAGGCCAGACGACGGCTCTCAGGATCCATCGGCATATTGATATTGGGACCGTAGGCGAGCGCGATGCCCCAGTAGCACATGGCACAAGTTGGATCGAGCCGCGCACCTTCTTTGAAAGACCGAATAGCTTCCTGGTGGTTGAACGCATAGTACAGCCGCAACCCCTGGTCGAAGTACCGTTGCGCGAGCGGCACGCTCGTGGTGATCGGGTACTGAAGCGCACCTAGGTCTTGATAGAGCGGCACCTGCTCTCCGTCCCTCGCCTCAACGTGAGAGCCTGGATCGGCATGAGTCACTTGTCCCCCGGTGAATCCAAATAGGAACACAGCAAGGAGAAGGGTCAGATGCCGCAGCAGGATCTGCCTGACGATGTATGAAACAAGTCGCAAGTCCTTGCCCATTGCCAAAGTATGTTGATCGACGAAGAGACTATTCCTATCGTTGTGTTTCATCGCCATACCCCATACTTACACCGCGCCCCACGCGACCACTAATGCTAACGCGTGATCGATT
>JAOUPN010000113.1 GCA_029879905.1 Nitrospira sp.
TATACAGTGTAGGTTGGCCCTAAAAAGCGGGCGAAGGATAGCAAATGGCCGGAGTAAGTGCAAGGCACCAGAGGATCGGATCCCCTGTAACCGGACCAGTTATCACCATTTCTTGAATTCAACGATGCAATCTGCGCGAGCAGTCACAACGCCTTGAATGATGGGAGCATGGCACAGTGCCAGAGAAACCTGTTCATGCTTGCGTCTGCAGCGCGAAAGCGGGCATCCGGATATTCCGGATTTCATGGATACCCGCTAGACACACGTAGGAATGACAAATGGGCCGGTGGTCAACTGCAGAATCCGAGTGTAGATCTCATCACAACGCATGCCGGAATGAGGCGATCTCTCACGAAACTCTCCAGAAAAGCCGATAGCACCAGCAAGCGCAAACCTATAAATCTATCCATATTCTTATATACTTACAAATATTCCATAAAGTATTACTCAATGGTTCTAGACTCTCACGATCACATGCCTCTAGCCCCAAAAACTGCTTTCTGACGAAGAATCCTTGCACGTGGAGCGAGGCACTCTCTGCGCAAACACCGCCCTAATGTTGCACACATCCATTTGACGTCCATACCTTGAATCCTGTAATGTTTTCAGCCCGTTCGGGAATCAACTGATTCCCCTTAATAACCTTAGTTCTGGATGGAGGTGTCCTATGCTAGCTGGCCGGTTGGTGCGGCTCATTGAGAAACACTCCGAACAACTTTCCCGTGAGCTGAGCGAGAAGGTCTGGAACTCCCCCCACTGCAGCGATCTCCACAAAGTTCCCCCGGACGAACTTCGGCACCGTGCCAGCGAAATCTACCAAAACCTGAACAACTGGCTGATGGAGAAAACCGAATCTGAAATCGAGCAGCGGTATATTGAGCTCGGCGCGCGCCGCGCCGGCCAGGGTGTCGCCTATAGCCACTTTCTCTGGGCCATCACGGAAACAAAGGCCCACGTGTTTGCCTTTATTCAACGCGAAGGCCTCTCCGACAGTGCAGTCGAATTACACGGCGAGCTCGAATTGATGTATTTGCTTGGGAAGTTCTTTGATCGCGCGCTGTATTACACCGCGGTGGGATACGAACGTGAGCGCGCCCGCATCGGTGAAAATCTCAAGAGGCGCAAAGACGATATGCAAAAAACATTTCTATAACGATGTCCAGGAGGCGCGGACAACTGCGCCTCCTACACTTCGCCGACTCAGCGAGGCGAAGTGTCGCCAAAGACTGACGAGGGGCCACGGCTGGCAGGCCGTGGGGCTCCACCCTCCCTATCAGGACTCAACCTTTGGTGTTCCCTCACCACGCCATCCTGTGGCAAGATGACTCCGGCCATTAGACATTCTTACTCACGCGACACGCATCGGATACTGCATCTATGCACCTCTCAATTGTCATTCCGGCATTTAACGAAGAACGCTTGATCGAGAGCTGCCTGAAATCGATCTCGGCCTCGTGCGCCGAAAGTTATACGTCAGGACTGACGACAGAAATCATCGTGGTCGACAATAACTCCACCGATCAAACAGCTCGCCTGGCAAGAGAAGCAGGGGCTCACGTCGTCTTCGAACCGATCAATCAAATCGGCCGAGCCCGTAATACGGGAGCGGCAGCAGCAACCGGCGACTGGCTCCTCTTCCTGGATGCCGACAGTGCATTGAGTCCGGAATTGCTCCTCGACGTTCTCGTCATGATTGAGGAAGGAAAGAATGTCGGGTGCGGGAGCACACTCTCCATGGATGGGTTGCCCTGGTGGGCCAATGGGATTTTTCACCTTTGGAGAAGAATGTCCGTTACCTTTCAGTGGGCCGCCGGCGCACTGATTGTCTGTCGCCGTGATGCCTTTGAAGATGTCGGTGGATTTCCCATAGATATTTACGCACTTGAAGAGATTGAACTGAGTAAACGCTTGAAGAAATGGGGACGGAAACGAGGTCTACGATTTGCGATTTTATCCGAACATCCGCTCTACACCTCCTCACGGAAAATCACACTCTATTCTCCTCGAGAGATCGCCTCTCAAATTTTACGGGTATTCCTCAGCCGGCGACGTACCCTCCGGGATAAACGACACCTGTCTGTATGGTATGACGGGCGCCGTTGAGTCGTCGATTCCCCTTTATGCCTCTCACTTGATTGACTTCGCCTCTCCGCCCTCCTAGAATCCGACCATGGCCTCATCCTTTGTTCATCTCCATCTCCACACCCAGTTCAGCCTCCTGGACGGCGCGAATCAAATCGAACCCCTGGTGCAACAGGTCAAAGCGTTCGGCCAACCGGCTGTGGCAATGACCGACCACGGCAACATGTTCGGCGCCATCGAGTTTTATCGGAAAGCCAAACAGGCCGGAGTGAAACCCATCATCGGCTGCGAAGCCTATATGGCTCTGGGAAGCCGCCATGCGAAAAAAGACAGCGGCCTCGCACATAACGACTATTATCATTTGATCCTGCTGGCGAAAAATCTGACCGGCTATCAAAATTTGATCAAAATCGTCAGCAAAGGATACCTTGAAGGATTTTACTATAAGCCACGAATAGACAAGGAACTTCTCAAGCTGCACCACGACGGCATCATTGCGCTCTCCGGCTGCTTGAGCGGCGAGATTCCGTACCTCATCAGTCAACAGGATATGGCCGGCGCCATGGCCGTGGCGGGTGAGTTTCAAGAGATTTTCGGTAAAGATCATTTTTATCTGGAGGTTCAGGCTAACGGACTCGACCACCAGCGTATCGCCAATGCCGGCCTGATGGAGATCCATAAGAAGCTCGGTATCCCGCTTGCCGGTACAAATGATTGCCATTACCTCAAGAAGGAAGATGCCCGCCCCCACGAATTGATGCTCTGCCTTCAGACCGGCAAGACCCTGAGCGACCCGGCCCGAATGAAGTTCGATACCGATCAGCTCTACGTCAAATCGACCGAAGAACTCACGTTAGCCTTCGCGGAATTCCCCGGCGCCGTCAGCAATACCTGCCGCATTGCCGACCATTGCGACCTTGAACTGGCTCTCAACAAGACCCATCTCCCGCAATACACCGTCCCGGCCGGATTCACGGATCGCGAAGCCTATTTGGAACACCTGGCCGTGGCGGGGTTACAAGCACGGCTCAAAGAGCGGCCGAGCGCCAAACCATCCGGACTATACGAGCAGCGCTTACGAGAAGAATTAATGGTCATCTGCTCTATGGGGTTTGCCGGTTACTTCTTAATCGTGTGGGACATTATTCGGTTCGCCCGTTCACGGCATATCCCCGTGGGACCAGGTCGAGGCTCTGCCGCCGGCAGCCTCGTCGCCTATGCCTTGCGTATTACGGACCTCGACCCGTTGGAATACACCCTGCTGTTCGAGCGATTTCTGAATCCGGAACGGGTCTCCTTGCCGGATATCGACATGGATTTTTGCATGGACCGCCGCGGAGAGGTGATCAACTACGTCGTGGAGAAGTACGGCTCCGATCACGTCGCACAGATCATCACGTTCGGCACATTGGGAGCCAAGGCGGCGATTCGCGATGTGGGCCGTGTGCTCGAGCTACCCTACGCCGAAGCGGACAAGGTCGCCAAGCTGGTGCCGAGTCAGTTAAACATTACCCTGCAGGAGGCCCTTGAACAGGAGCCTCGCTTGCGTGAACTGACACAGACCGATCCCAAGATCGCTGAATTGATGAACGTGGCCCAATCGTTGGAAGGCCTCGCGCGACATGCCTCGACCCATGCCGCCGGGGTGGTGATTTCAGAAGGGCCGCTCACCGACCACGTTCCGCTCTATAAGGGAACCAACGACGAAATCGTCACCCAATATTCGATGGGCGATGTCGAAAAGATCGGCCTGGTCAAATTCGACTTCCTGGGTCTCAAAACCCTGACGATGATCCGTCGAGCGGAAACCTTGATCAACGAACGGCGCGCCGGCGTACCGCCGCTCGTCGTCGACGAACTGCCCTTTGACGACAAGGACACCTTCACTCTGCTGTCGTCAGGAAAGACCACCGGTGTGTTCCAGCTGGAAAGCTCCGGGATGCGGGACCTCTTGACCGGATTCAAACCCGACCGGTTTGAAGACATCATCGCCATCATTGCGCTCTATCGACCGGGACCGATGGACCTTATTCCCGATTTCATCAAACGCAAGCAAGGAAAAGTTCCGATCACCTACGAGACACCGGAGCTAGAGCCGATTCTCAAGGATACCTACGGCGTCATCGTGTATCAGGAACAGGTCATGGCGATCGCCAACAAGGTGGCGGGCTTTTCGTTAGGACAAGCCGATATTCTCCGCCGCGCCATGGGGAAAAAGAAACCGGAGGAAATGGAAAAACTCCGCGTCAAGTTCCTCGACGGCGCCAAGCAGAACGCGATTCCGGAAAAGAAAGCCGAAAAGCTCTACGAATTGATTCAGAAATTTGCCGGGTACGGCTTCAACAAGTCGCATGCCGCCGCCTATGCCGTCTTGTGCTACCAGACCGCCTATTTAAAATCCCACTACCCCACCGAGTTCATGGCGGCACTGATGACCACCGACACGGGAAACACCGACAAAATCATGGGGTACTTTACCGAATGCCGTGACCTGGGCATCAAGGTGTTGGGACCCGATATCAATAAAAGCCAAAAGAATTTTGCGGTAGCCGACGGTGCCATCCGCTTCGGCCTGGCCGCAATCAAGAATGTGGGTGAAAGTGCGGTGGAGTCTATCGTCGCAATCCGCAACGAAACCGGACCCTTCACCTCGATTTTCAATTTTTGCAGACGCGTCGATCTCCGCAAAGCCAACAAACGGATGCTGGAGGGGTTGATTAAAACCGGAGCCTTTGACTCAACAGGCGCACAACGCGCCCAGTTACTGGCAGGGCTCGACCAGGCGATTGAAGACGGCGCCGCTATCCAACGGGAACGCGACCTCGGACAAACCAGTATCTTTGGAGATCAGTTTTCCGACCAGAACGTCTCCGATGCATCACATACACCATCCCTGCCGTCTGTTCCTGAGTGGGATCAGGCGCAGCGGCTCAAATACGAGCGAGAACTGACCGGATTTTATATTTCCGCCCACCCGCTGAGCCGGTATGAGTCCACCATCAATGCCCTTTCGACCGCCACAACGACAGGCCTTGCGGAATTATCGGACGGCAAAGAAGTCAAGCTTTGCGGCATCATTGCCACGGTCAAACCCATGCTGACCAAAAAAGGTGATCGCATGGCCTACGTATCGCTGGAAGACCTGCAGGGCACGGTGGAAGTCATTATCTTTCCGGACCTCTACAAAACAGCCGGCGACTTGATTGTGCCTGAGCAGCTTGTTCGGGTCACCGGCACGATCGATCGCGGCGATAAAGGCACGAAGCTCCGTGGCGGCAAGGTCGAATCCTTACCGGAGGTACAAAAGCAGGCCGTCAAACGAGTCCATATCAGACTGGCCGACAAGCCGGAATCCGCGGAGCAACTGCTCCGCCTACGAGAGATCTTCCAACGATATCCGGGTGAGACCACGGTTTCGCTGACGTTCCAAATGGAGCAGGAACTAGAGGCTGAGACAGCGCCCCTTCCTAATCTCCTGATCTCTCCCAGTGAACATTTTGTTTCAGATATTGAAGAAGTGCTAGGCAAAGGGGCCCTTTCTTTGCTATCTTGATCAAGATTTTATAAAACCGAGCAGAAGATCGGCCGGTCCTCTGACTCTACGCTGCTCACTTCATCGTCCAGGACTCTATGCGCGACTACCTTGAATTTGAACACCCCATCCGCGAGATCGAAGAAAAGATTGAAAAATTGTCGGCAGCAGCAGCCGGCGGAAAAACATCAGCCCAAGGTGAAGTCCGAAAGCTTCGCGCCAAATTGGCGCAAGTCGAACACGAACTCTATCAAAACCTCACACCCTGGCAACGCACACAGCTGGCGCGCCATGCGCAACGCCCCAGCACGCTCGACTACATCGGCGAATTGACACGAGACTTTTTGGAGTTTCACGGAGACCGTTCGTTCGGAGATGATCGGGCCATTGTCGGCGGGTTTGCGCGATTCAACGACCGCACCATCATGGTGATCGGACATCAAAAGGGCAGAACACTCAAGGAGCGGATGCAGCGAAATTTCGGCATGCCCAATCCGGAAGGGTACCGAAAGGCCTTGCGCCTGATGAAACTCGCGGAAAAGTTCAATCGGCCGATCCTGACATTTATCGATACACCCGGCGCCTATCCCGGCATCGGAGCCGAAGAGCGTGGACAATCCGAAGCAATCGCCCGGAACCTTCTGGTCATGTCCCGGCTATCCGTTCCGATTATTTCCGTCGTCATCGGTGAAGGCGGCAGCGGAGGTGCGTTGGCCCTAGGGGTATCCGATCGGGTGCTGATGCTGGAACATTCGGTCTATTCGGTCATTTCACCGGAAGGCTGTGCGGCTATTCTGTGGGATAATCCCGCAAAAATTCCGGATGCTGCCTCGGCATTGAAAATGACCGCAAAGGATCTCCTTCATTTCGGCGTGATCGACGATATCGTGCAGGAACCGATCGGTGGTGCACATCGTGATCCCAAAGCCATGTGCACGTTGGTCGGCAAAGCTCTCACCAATCAACTCTATGATTTGACCGATCTGCCCGTGGAACAACTCCTGACCCAACGCGAACAGAAGTACCGGAAGATCGGTTCCGTCGGCGGACTACCCCCCGCACAACCTGGCGCATCGCCCTCCATCAACTAACTGGACACTGAAAAGTCCGTTAGCATTTTGAAGGTTACGGTTCACACTCAGCTTCACATCGAAGTCTGAGAAGGACATCGAGATGGTTCTGCATATCCGAACCTTAGCCTGAACCTTGACCTCGACCTTCTTAACGCTGCTCTGCCGAAATCAGCCCCGTGTCAATCAGTCGCCGTTTGATGGCGGATACAATCCTCTCGTTCAGCATTCGACGAAAGGGGTTCAGAGCCTCATCGTTCAAATACCGGTCAAGAGTCTGAGGTAATTTTCGCTGCCAGGCATGGGCGGATGTTCGAGCCTGATGCGCGGCGGAGGGATGGCCGGAGAGGATTTTTTTGATCTCCCGCTCGAAAAATCCTACATGTACCCGTTCGTCTTCTAAAATTGACGTAAGATCGGGACGTAGGCCGGCCAACAGTATCGCGAATTCAAGCCCAAGCGCTTCGTATCCGAAAAGATGGACGGCCAGCGCCGGCCATTGTTGAGGAACCGACGGAAGGCGGTCGCGTTCATATGACCGGACACCCAGCAGTGATTCGAATTGCGCAAGATGCTCCCGCTCATCGGCTTCGTGCTTTTTCAGGAACACCAGAACGTTCGCTGGAACATCTTGCAACTGCGAGGATCGAACAGTCCAAAGCGCCATGGCCTCCGCCTTGAGAAATCGCTCTAGCAGCGCTTTCTCGCACGAAGGAGGCAGATCGAACGGCTCAGTTGAACATCCGGATGCAACAGGGTCTTGCGTCATAGTACACTCAGATAGTACGCGATCGGGTTATGACATGTCCAAGTGATTCGAAGGCTTAGGGCCATATGGCCTTACTACGTAGGAGATTAATCCTTCTATTGCCAGAACCCTCAAGTTTTGAGACACTAGGCGACGTATGCATTGGGACAACCAAAGTCTGAACTGCAGGTATACTTCTACGACAGGTCAACCGTTGCCCCATCACGGAGGATGGCTTCTATGAATGATTCGGCTGCTTCATTCACACGATACCTCACAACGGCGGTGAGAGTACTCCCCTGCTGTGTATTCATCGTTGCCATGCTGGCAGAAACCGGATGTGTCAGCCAACGAGCCTATGAACAGGCCAGGCATGAAGCGGACGAACTCAATCGGTCACTTGAAACAGCACGAGTCGAGGTCACCGAGTTGGGCCGGCGTATCGGGGAGTTGGAGGCCGAGAACCAAGAGAAAGACACGGCCGCAGCTGAATTGCGGGTGTCCGCTCAGAGCGAAGTCGAGGCATTACCGGTACTCCGTCGACGCGCCAACGAAAAACTGACGTTGCTCCACACACAAGTTGCAAGCCTTGTCAGTCAAAGCCGAGGGCTGGCGAGGAAGATTGCGGATGCCAAGAAAGAGCATGCATCCCTGAAAGTGCTCGTCGCACAATATAAAGAAGAGATTGAAGACGCGCGGTTGCTTGCGGAAACCGCCGAACCAGAACCAGCTATGGCTCCTCCGGATCTACCGATCCCAGCCTCCGCCCCAATGGCCGAAGCACAGATTCCCCCCCCTGTGGCGGCACCCAATCCTGTCACAACGCCACCACAACAGATGGCACAGGTCACACCGGTGACGCCGGCTAAGTCCCCTCCACCAGCTCCACCCCCATCGGTTCCCGAAGAGGAATCGTGGTTCGATATGATCATGAACTTTTTTGTGAGTATCTGGGATTGGATCACTGGTTTGTTTGACTAGCGTAGCGCCATTTACGTTCTCTTACATTCCGTTCGTGCTGAGCCCTTCGACATGGCTCAGGGCGAACGGTCAGTGTCAACATATGCATGAAGCACGACACTAGGCCCCTTTACCATGAACACTTTTCCTATAACACCCACCCCTGCAATCTCTTTTGATTAAGAATACCCTGTCCTTATCCACTGTAGCGCTCCCAATCCAGCTGTACGCCCGGTTGCCAAACAGGCCGAAAGAAGATAGCCGCCGGTCGGAGCTTCCCAGTCCAACATCTCTCCCGCACAGAAAAGACCTGGCAACTTACGACACATCAGCTGATCGTCCAGGTCTTCGAATCGCACTCCTCCCGCCGTACTGATGGATTCGTCAAGCGGACGCGCGGCAAGCAGCGTAAAGGGTAAGGATTTGATAGCCGCGGCCAGGGTAGCCGGATCAGTAAACGCCTCCCGAGGTAGAACCTCATGTAACAAACCAGATTTCACCCCGGTAATCCCCGCATATCGGCGGAGATGGGTGGCTATAGTCCGCTTGCCGCGAGGACGAGACAAGTCCTGCATCAAATTCACTTGATCATGATCCGGTGCTAAATCTATCGTCAGAACCGCCTGGCCATCGCGCTCGATTTGATCACGCAGCATGGCTGAGACAGCATAGATCAGGCTCCCTTCCACTCCTGTTTCTGTGATGACGAACTCGCCTTTCCGGCATCGTATAGTGCCATCGGGTTGTTTCTCATGAATTGCCACCGACTTCACCGGATGCCCGGCAAATGTGTCTTTGAAAAAAGGACTCCATGCCACATCAAATCCACAGTTGGCTGATCGTAACGGAGCGATACCTACTCCGTACGCACCAAGCAACGGCACCCAAGCCGCATCAGAGCCGAGCTGCGGCCAACTGGCACCACCGAGTGCCAGGATTACCGCATCGGCTCTGACCGATCGTGCACCGGTCGGTGTCAGGAATTCGATTGCTCCCTGATCGTCCCAGCCGGACCATCGATGCCGGGCATGAAAGCGAACACCGAGCTGACGTAATCGCCGTAACCAGGATCTCAGCAGTGGAGCCGCCTTCATATCGGTGGGAAACACTCGACCGGATGTTCCGATAAAGGTATGCACTCCAAGTCCGGCAGCCCACTCACGGATCGCATCCGGTCCGAAGGATCGGAGCAGCGGAGCCAGTTGGTCGCGGCGCGCTCCATAGCGGGAGAGAAAGGCCTCGAATGGTTCCGAATGGGTGAGGTTCAATCCCCCCTTACCGGCCAAGAGGAATTTGCGCCCTACCGACGGCATCGCATCATAGAGATCGACCTGCGCGCCGCCCTGGGCGGCCACCTCAGCCGCCATCAGGCCGGCCGGCCCTCCACCGATCACGGCGATGTGCATCATAGACTTGGTCTTCATCACGATCGGCGATTGTACCAAAGAGCCTCATGAAAAAGATTGCACACCGACCGCTGTCCCCCCTGTCATTCCTGCATGTTGTTAACGGGAATCCAGGAAA
>JAOUPN010000114.1 GCA_029879905.1 Nitrospira sp.
CTCCACCCGATACCGCACCTCGACCTGGGTGCCTGGTAACACTTGATCAGGCGCTACGACAGATCCGGTGACCAGATCAGCCAACGGCAGCGGTTCGACGTACAGCGGCTGGGCATACAGATTATTTCCCTCGTAGGGGAATTCCTCGACCTGGCTGCCGCTGTCCGGCTTGATCAACAGAAACACGTCGCCGCGATAGCGGATGGGCACCTGGATCGATCCGGTGACCTGCGTATAGCCCTGCCCAGGATCCAGCGCCGCCACGTTGTCGAAGGTGCCGATCAGGATGTCGTCCGGTGTGATCCCCTTGTCGAGCGACAGATAAGCCCGATCCATCCACAGCGAGGGCGTCGCCGCCGTGCCGTCGTTGAGAACGGTAAACTCCAGGGACACGCTCCCCCCGGCCTCCACCGTCGCCGGAGCCGTGACGGACGAGACCCGAAGATCCGGACGCGGCCGGAGCTGTACGGTCATGAACGCCGCATCGTGGGTCGTGTTATTCGTTTCGCCGGTGCCCGTGCCCACGGTCCGTTCAAACAGCGCATCCTGGCTGTCCGTCGTCACCTCCAGCTGATACTCGCCTTGGATGAACGAGGGCAATGTGAAGGACTCGGTCCGGGTGTAGGACTGCCCGGCCAGGAGGCCGCGGTCATACACGAAGTCGCCCACAGGGATCGTGCCGGCGCCGCTCGCATCCCCGACCCGGCGCAAGACCACGTGGTCGCGCCAGCTGCTCGTTGCCTCGGCTGCCCCGTCGTTCCTGACCGTCCAGGTCAGGTCGATGGCGCCGCCCTCGAACACCGTTGCCGGCCCATTCAGGGCGGTGACGCGGAGATCCGGGGTGTCGCGCAATGAGACGATGGTCGTGGTATCGGAGACTCTCCGGTTGTTGGTATTGTAGAGGAATTCAAAGACATTGCCGGATGATCCCGCCTGGACCACCACGTAAACCGGGCCGCTCAGGGTCTGGGGCAGCACCAGATCCACCGCCCGGTCATAGCTGCCGTTGGGTTGCAGCGGGCCGCTATGCTTGAAGAGCCCATAGTCATAGATGAGCTGCTGCCCCGCTGCATCACTCGCCAGCATCACCCGGTCGGACCAGGCCGTCACATTCGTGAGCCCGATGCCATGGTTGCTGACGGTCCAGCTTACTCGCATCGGGCTGCCCGTCTCCGCCGTGGCCGGGATGGTGATGGCGTCCACTTGCAAGTCGGCATACGGAATGCGCATGGCATCCAGCACATGGCCGGCTTCATCGCTATTATTCGCTTCGTTGGCATGCTCGAAGACTGCCCCCGTACTGTCGGTCTGCACAAAGAGGTGATAGCGACCTGCAAACCCCGCCGGCAGATAGAACGTCTGCACCTGGCTATACTGGTCCCCCACGTTCAGGAGCCCGGCATGGACAAACGTGGCCAACACCCGATCGTCGCTGTTCCCCAGCACCGTGTCGGTCGAGGCGATGACCGCATCGGTCCACGTGTCGGTAACACCCGTCCCCGTCCCGGCTGTCGTATTGGTAACCGTCCAGCCAACGGTCACCTGCCCCGGATCCCCGATGACAAGCGGGTCCACGGTCACGTCGGAGACGGCAAGATCGGCATAGGGCGACAGGGTCACGTCGATCGGCGACGACGCCACGTTGTTCCCCTCGGCGTTGCCCACGGAGGTCTCGGCGACCTGCGCGTCGGCGTCGGTCTTCAGCAGCAGCATCCAGGGCCCGGACTTGTCGAGTGGGATCACCATGTCAAACTCACCCGTGTAACTCGCCCCGGCCGCCACTGGGCCCGTGTGGAGCAGGGTCCCGCGCACCACATCGTTGGTGTCGACGGTGCCGTCGGTCGAGAGGTAGATCTTGTCGGTCCAGGTGCCCTGAGCCGGGCCGGAGCCCGCATTGGTCACTTCAAACGCGACCTGCACAGTCGCCCCGGAGGCCGCACTCGTCGGCGCGCTCAGGATCATGGCGCGTAGGTCGGGATGTGTGACCTGGACGACATCAGAGAGTCCCGTGTTGTTGAGATCCCCGCCGGTCGGCCCTTCGTAGATCACGCCCCCCGCATCGCTGACGATCAGCCACCGGTACGTGCCGTCCGGCACCCAGGCCGGAATCATGCCGGTGAGGGACGCCGCCTCGCTGCTGCCGGGCTCGGTTCCCGCCGGCATGGTCACTTGCCCCACGTAAGCGGCGCCGGTGGTCGTGCCGTCGGCTGAGAGATACACTTGGTCAACGCGGGAGGCCGTCGAGGACCCGGTGCCGCTATTGGCTACGGTCCAGGCCACGGTCACGGTCTGTCCCGGTTGGACCGTCGTCGGCCCCGTGACCGATGTGACCAGCAAGTCCGGATAGGGTGCCAGGGTGATGTCGAGCGGGGTCACGGTGCGGCCAACATTGTTCCCCTCGCCGGTGGCTTCGAACAGGACCCCGTTCGTGGATGCATCCACGTAATCGGTCTGCACGAACACGTGATAGGCGCCGGCGATCCCGTTGGGCAGCGTGACGGTCGCGTGGCCCGTATAGGTCCCCTCCGGATCCAGCCTCCCGGTATGCCCCACCGATCGCAGGATATGGAACGTCGTGCCCAGTGTCTCACCGGCCGCCAACACGAGCCGATCTGTCCAGGCACTCAGGTTGGTCGACAGGGCCCCCTGATTGCGCACGCGCCAGCTCACGGTAATCGCCTCGCCGCTCTGCGCCGTGGACGGCGCCGACACTGCGTCGACCACCAGATCGCTGAACTGCAACGCAATATTCGTCGGCTGGGCCGAGATGGCGGTATTGTTGTCGTCGTTCGGATATTCCGGCACCTGGCCCAAGATATCCGTCGTCACGACGGCCCAGCGCAGGCCGCTGAGATTCCGATCCAGGGTGACCGTGTGGCTGCGTTGGACGGAGGCGCCGATCGCTAGGGTGCCGGTCCACGGCACGTCCCTCACGAAGGAATCGCTCCCGATGGTGGCGTTGTTCGACAAGGCCAGCCGGTCGACAACGGTCCCCGTAAAGTCGGCCGTGCCGTTGTTCGTCACGGTCCAGGTCACGGTAATCGGTTGGCCGGAGAAAGCCTCCGCCGGCAGCTGGATGTTGCTGACCTGCAGGTCCGGTGCGACGATGGTGACCACGACATCGTCGATGGCGGTATTATTGGTCTCCTGGTCATGTTCGTAGATGTGGCTGATCCCCGCGTCGGTCTGGATCACCAATCGCGGCATGCCGGTCAGATCGGTCGGCAAGGTGACATTCTGCGTGCGTTCAACCGAGGCATTCGCGTCGAGCGTCCCGGTGAACGTGAAGGAGGCCACGTACCGATCTGCTCCGATTGACGCATCCGATGACAGGTAGACGTAGTCCGTCCAGGTGCCGGTCGCCGCCGCGCTGCCCTGATTACTGACGGTCCACGTGAGCAGAATGGTCTGCCCCGGTTGAGCTGTGCTTGGCGCGGTGATCGCCGTCACCACGAGATCCGGTACGGGCGGCACGGTGAGCGTCAACGCCGCACTCGCCCCGTGATTATCCGTTTCGTTGGTTTCCAGCTGGGTCTTGCCGCTATCCGTCTCCACGAGGATGTAGTACGTCCCGGCTGACAATGCGGTCATCAGCGGCAGGGTCACGGTCGCCGTCTGCTGATAGGTGGCCAGCGGATCCAACGGACCGGTGAGGCCGGAGGGAATGGCGTCGCCCATCCTGATATCTGTCCCGGGTTCCAATGTCTGATTCGTGGACAGCCAGAGTTGATCGCTCCACGATTCCCGCGCGGGATCCGCGCCGGCATTCTCGACGGTCCAGGTAACCGTGATCGGCTGGCCGAACTGCGCGGCGCTCAAATCCGTGGTGACGTTGCTGACCAATAAGTCGGGGGCTTGGAGCAGCACCGTGGACTGATACGCATCGGCCTGACCGGCTTCGCCGTTGATGCCGTTGTCGTTCTGGTCCATCAGGTTACCCACCAGGTCCGTTACGGTCGGCCCAATCGTGAATGTGTAGGTCCCCGCCGTAGTCTGTGGGGCAAACATCAGGGTAACGGTCGTGCCCGAACCCATGATCGCGCTGATCGGAATGGGCCCGTTCGGACCGGTCATGACCGCATCCGTCGCCGTGAAGGTTGCGGCGTTGATGGGCTCATCGAAGGTGACAGTCAGGCTCGTCCACGGAGACGAGGCCTGCGTGGCCGGGGTCTGCGCCACGATCCGCGGACCCACGTGGTCCACCACAAACGTGCTCGTGTACAGAGCGTTCGGATCCCCTTGGAGATCCGTGACGGCCCCGGCCGGCAGCGTGACGGTATAGGTAGTCTCAGTGTTCGGCACATCCGGTACGGAGACAGTGAAGCGGAGGGTCTGGCCATCCAACACCTGCACAGTGATGACAGTGCCCCCGCCGCTTAGTTGGAGATCGCTGGCATCTACTGAATCGAGCCGGAGGCCTTCGGAAAAGGTGAGGTCGATTGTGGTGGGTGGGCTGGCCAGCCGTGCCCCGTCCGCCGGCGTGATTGCCACTACGGTCGGCCCGACATGGTGTGCGACGACGGCGGACCCAGTCGCCGCCAGCGTGTATGCACCGACACCCGACAGCGCCGACACGGCAACACGATAGGTCCCCTTACTCTCGCTCGAAACTTCATAGGCAATCTGTGCATTCCGCCCGTCCGGCGCCCCGCCCTGATTGGACGCGACCAGTAGATCAGACTCATCATAAAGCTCTAACTTGGGCACTACTGTGTTGTTCGGCTCACCGGCATCCCCACCAGGCGTCGTGGTCATAAGCCATAATTCGCCCGCCACCGCCTCCACCCGATACTGATCGACCTGATCAATCGTCGCGGTCCCGAACCCTACAGAACCCAAGACCTGCCCGGTCACCCCAAGGTCCTGGGCAGTCACAGCGGAGCCGTCCGACTCACGTTCGAATTCGGCTTGCAGGGTGACCACTACACTGTAGGCGCGTGGGGAACCAGCCCCGACCCGCACATAGTAAGGGCCGGTCACCGGCGCCACGAAGTCACGAATTGCACGATCGATGGTGGCACCATCGGCAACCCCGGACGCGAGTACCGTGCCTGCGGCATCCAGGAGCTCCAAAGTGTCGAGGACTCCTGATCCGTCGGTCGTCGTCACCACGATCGTAGCGGTCTGCCCTGCCGCCAGCTCAAACAGATAGACATCCGGCGTACCAGGTTCGGTCTGGCCGATGGCCGCCAGGCGCACCGCGCTGCCTTGTAGCGTGACCGCCGACGGCATGAGATCAATCGCGGAGCCCAAATCGTTGTTGGCCGCGCCGCCAAAAGTTTCCGGCTCTACCGTGGCATTGAGCGTGGTCGCGAGCGCATAGGCTCCAGTTCCTGCTTGGCTCGCCACCTGGATCGTATAGACCCCGCTAAGCACAGTCGGCACGGTCTGCAAGAACGAGACGGCGCCGGCCGCCTCCGACGTCGCCGACCCGATCAGCGCGCCATTAGGATCGAGGATCTTGATGAGGCCCTGGACGGTGGCATCTCCAGGCTTCAGAACCATGGAGAGCGTCTGCCCCGCATCCACATTCAAGGTATAGGCATCAATGTCGCCCACGGCATGGAACCGGCCTTCCACAGGCAAGTGTCCGGCTTGCGCCGCTACTTCCGTAGCCGTGAGCGCGCGATTGTAGAGACGGACATCATCCATGAGCCCCTTAAAATACGCGTCATCGACCACCCCACCGCCATACCGTCGGCCAAGAGAGAGATGATCGGCGTTCAACAACGTACCGCTCACGGTCTCGGGACCTCGCACCGTGGTATACGGGACTTCGACGCCGTTGACATAAATGTGCGTCTGCCCCGTTGCCGTATCAACCGTGGCGGCAATGTGCGCGAACTCACCGAAGGCCACGGTACCTTGTGCCGTGTATAAGGTAGAGTTACCGTTCGTCGTCCCCACGACGAACGCGACCGCGCCCGCGATGTTCACCGCGAGCCCTAGCCCCTGACCCCACGACGGATCGTACCGGTAGAAGAGATACCCCAGTTTGCTCTCCCCCATGGGCAGGTCCGGCTTGATCCACAGACTGATCGTCGCCTCTGTGGTCAGACTATCCAGCATCACAGGATCTGGGATATTGATGTAATCATCGACCCCGTCCAATTGGAACGCCTGCTCGATCTGGCCATCGACAAACGTCGTGCCTCCGTGCAGCGTGCCATGGTTGGATCCGGCGCTGTCTCCCGCATCACCCTCCCCTTGCCACCAACTTACCAAGCCCCTGGTGGAGGTCGGCACAAAATCCGTATAGATCAACCCGCCTGCAGGCACGAGAGGTTGCAATGCCGCCGTGTAGGCTCGCGTCTCCGCATCGACGATGAAGCTTCTGACCCAATCGCCACCGGCGACTCCGTCGGCATCGCCATCGAGGAGATGGCCGCAGAGATCTCGGAAGCCGGTCGCCGACGACAGCAGCGTCAGGGCATAGGCACTGTCAGGAATATTGTCATACGTGATGGTCAGGGTATTGGACCCAGCTTCATAGGTGAAGGTGGCCGGCGTATTGATGCCATTGGTGGACATGTCGCGCAGCATGACGTCGGCGGCATCCAGTCCGATCGTCTCCATCGGTTCGGTGAATTCAATCGTAACGGTCAGATTGCCGTTACCATCCGGTGAGACGGTCGCACCGTCAGTGAGATTAGTATTGAAAACCCGCGGCGGCGTGGCATCGAGATCAAAGGTCGAGGTCAAAGCCGTCTGCAGCGGTTTATTCGTCAGGCTGGTGAATGCGCCAGCGGGGATCGTCAGCGTGTAGAGGCCGTCGCTGGTGTGGGCCGACGCGATGCCGAATTCCACCGTATCATGATCAATAATCGTGACGCTGTCGGCTGAGACCTGCATGCCGTCTGGCCCTTGAATCTGCAGATCGCTCGCCTGTACGGATGCAAGATTGAGCGGTTCGGAGAGATCGGCAAGGAAAGTCGTCGGATAGGTTGTCCACAACTCCCCGTTCTGCACGCTCTGCGAGACGATCGTGAACGGGACCGGTGAGCCCGTAGCGCCGGCTACATGCAGTATGTAGTCGCCGGTGCCGGATTCGGCGCTGACCACGAGTCGGTAGACTCCGGTCGCGGTCATGGTGAAATTCGCGATCTGTGCATTGCGGCCGTCACCGACACTATCCAAGTCACTCGCCAGCACTTCCGTGCCGGTTTCTGTATACAGTTCGATCTTGGGATTGAGTGTATTGACCGTGCCGCCCGGTGTGCTGGTGGTGATCGTCAGTACATCACCGGCATTAGATCGGATGAGGTAATGGTCTTGACTATCGACCCCGGCAGCGACTTCTGCCGGGTAGCCAAGCGCTCCTAATACCTGCCCTGACACACTGATATCCTGAGCTGGGGCTGTCGTCGCGTTCGACTCGCGATCGAATTCCGCTCCCCGTGTAAGCATAAGAGCGTACTGTTCACCGCCGACACCGGCAACCCGCATATAATAGGTCGTCGTGACAGGAGCGATGAGGCTGCTCACATACCGGCTAACATTTTGGGAGTCGGATCGACCGTTGGCGACAATCGTGCCTGATTCGTCGAACAGGTCAAGCGTCAGTGACGCATCGAGATTGAACGCAAACAATCCGACATCGGTGACTTGCCCTGCCTCGAGAGTGAAGCTGAAGAAGTCTGGCGCTACGGTTTCCGTCTGCCCAAGAATCGCTAGCCTGGTCGCATCCTCCTCTAAATCAATGGACGAACTGTTGAGGTCCGTCGCACTCTCAATCTCGTCGTTGGCTACCCTACCGAACTGCTCCGTTTCGATGGCGGTATTCAGCCAAACCATTGCATCGTAATTTCCTGCTCCTTCCACCCCCGTAAATGTAAGGCGATAGTCGCCTTCGACTGAATTCAATGGGACATTGTCAAGAAGAAGCACTGCGCCGGTTGATTCTGCAGTGGCTGTCGCCAGAATTATTCCAAGCGGATCAACGATCTCAATATGTCCACGAATCGATGGATCGGTTGGCTGCAACACAACGGTCAGTTTTTGACGAGCATCGGCCGACAAAGTAAAGGAGTCGGTTTCTCCTTCCGTCGCAAAATCAGACTGAATGAGGGATCCAGAGATCAGAGATCCGGGTGGGACTACAGCGCTTTCTACAGGAGCCAGCACTCCGTCTTGCATGAGTGCAACAGGCGCCTCAACCATAGACGGGTTCGCCGACAGCAGCAATCGGGACTCTAGCGACTCTAACTGAAAGGAATGTCTAGCAGGTATGCCCCGACAACGGCGGCGCCATTCGCGCACCCGCTGCATAGCACGGCGCAAGGCTTGCTTAGCGTAAAAGAGCTGCGCGAGACTCATGCCCCTCTTGCGCTTCAGATCGAACGCACCATGCGAGAGGGCACCATCAAACGGCAATGCCTTGCCCAGTACCCTCTCACGCCATTAAGGGACGCGAATCCTACTGCTAGGAATACATCCTTCGCAAGAACGTAGAGACCCATAGTGGCCCCTACGTAATAGCATTTGACCGCACAGGGTGTATTTCGTCACCCATTTGACCTGATAATTTGTGAGATACATTCCACATTCATCTGTACCAACCAACTTGTTCACCTTGCACATACTAGTCTTGAGAAGAGATCTATCGGCTGCCTATTAAATCTGTTCTGAATGGCATGTATTGTGGTGTACTTGGCAGATTTTCTGATCGAATCGAGGCGTCCAGGCAACTGACTGGAACGGTTGAAGAGGAATCGGATCGACCGACACAGTATCAGGATCAATGATCAGTGTCGCATCTCCTTGGATAATCTCGTACAAAGAAGCCTCGGCCGCTGGACTTCTCCCAAGTCTCATCCATCGTGCTTGAAGGTATAGTCCCTCAACCGGTATCGAGCCTCGTACCTAGCCTCAACTCCGATCACCAAACGAGCAGATAGTCAATATAACAAAGCCTGACCCCACAACTTGTCTTCATCATCTTCCGTGCCCCAGGAGATGAAGGCGTTCTACTTCCACTGGCCGGTATCCACAAGCTGCCGAGGAGCAGGTTGTATCGTGAAGC
Organism: Nitrospira sp.; assembly: GCA_029879905.1. Lineage (GTDB taxonomy): Bacteria > Nitrospirota > Nitrospiria > Nitrospirales > Nitrospiraceae > Nitrospira_D. The sequence goes on from JAOUPN010000114.1 coordinate 9,023, forward strand.
TTTTATAGATGATAGCTTGGGTCATCGCTGGAAATGATGGGTGACGTACGTCACCGTATGAGTATCGGAACGTCGCACGATTGTGTCGGTCTGAACAGCATGGCCTGTTTACTGTGATCCAAGGATCTCCTGCTCCGCCTGAAGCCAATCATCAAGTGGGCCTTGACGGATGCGTCGCTCGTAGTTCTCGAAGGCACGTGCAGCGATCCGTTCATAGAGTGTTGCGGACGGAGCAGGCGAGGGAGGCTCTGGTGTTGTTCGACGAGTAGGTCTCTGGCGCGTTGTCTTCGGTTTTGACCTGGACTTGAGAGTCTTTGGCTTCTTCTCTTCCACGAATCCCTTCCTCTGTCACTGCCATGAACCCGATTGATGATCTCAACGCTAGGCCATCCCTCGGGGAGATGTCAAGGCAAGACCGGCACAATCTGCGATGACTTCACCTCACGTAACGGTTAAAACAGCGTGTCAGGATTCGGGTTATTGGCGAGATCGAGTAAACCTGCAGGGTTGCCGGGATCAATGCAGTGCATGGGGTTGAAGGGATTCTTGGGATCCACGGCGCTGATGGGCCTCAGCCGATCGTCAAATCAATACTGGTACCGTCTCCGTATTTTCTGCACTCGTGGCCGAAAAGAATGGTCGGTTTTACTGAAATTCTACCAGGTCATTGGTTTGGAATTGCCGCATTGCATTGTCGTCGCCGGTCGGCCAAGAGTATTGACGGCAAGAACCATCGCGTGGACGAGGCAGTTCAATAAAGATTGCTGACCTCTTTGCTCTTACCTGCCTGCTCCGATCAACAGTCGAGGAAGATCGCCAAGATAGCAAATTCCGACCCCACTAATAGAGGCGGATCCTCATCATGAAATGGATCA
>JAOUPN010000491.1 GCA_029879905.1 Nitrospira sp.
GCCTCTCCATAGATGAGCTGACCCAGTCGACGATCACGGAGCGTCACATTAATCACCCCTTCCACAGCCAAGAACTTCTGCAACAAGTCATCGATCCGCAAAACTGCAAGCACCACCCCGGGAGCAAGGGCTCCGCTCCTGATCCGCCGTACGAGAAGGATACCGGCCTGGGATGCTTCTTCCTGAACCAATACCAAGGGTTCGGAGGCCACCGAGTCGCCGGTCCGCAGAGCCTCTACTACAGCTGCCTGGCGGGCCGGATGAGAACCCAAATCAAATCCCATGGCTTTCTCATTGCCGGCGAGCGGTTCGATATAGGTGACCGGATAGAAGACTGACCGATTAGAACCCGACTCCGATTCACCGGCGGCATTTCGTTGGTATATGGCGAACTCCGGATATGAGGCCTTCTGAGACGCTTCAAAAACTCGGCGGTGGGCTGCCGGCACCTCCGGCACCCACTCGATCGCTTGCAGCATGGGAAACGGCTTCAACGATGGTCGTCCCAGAGATCGGAAGTGCTCACGGCTGATCGGCTTATCATCAGAGAGGGATAAGGCGGCATCAAGCTGTTCAAGGATATGTTCCTGCCCTGTGAAACTCTCTTGAACCTGTTCTGCGAACCGAGCCGCCTGAAAGTCAAACTCCCTCAACGTCTTGCCCGACTCCCATTGGCCGGTGACGGCATATGCCCCCGCCAACAGTATGCCTTTGCTGACGGCACATGTCGGTTTGAGATCACGCACAGTCATAGCGGCGCATGTACTCCATATCCCGGAGGCATGCATTCATTGTTCACAGATATCGACACGGGCTTTCCCTAGCACATGACTCGCAAGACACGACGATATTCTTTAACAAATTGAACGGGTATGCCCCTCCATATGGCACACCACGACACAGAGGTAATCGACCCTCATCGCTTCTCCCATTCTTTTCGGATAGTATTTGCGAATTATTGAGAGGATCGGCCGGACTTTTCTTTGGCAAGATCGACACACGTGACAATTTTTGTCGTTATCAACATTCCGACAACGGACCCCCCTCGGCATCAGACAACATCGGCGACCGGATGACAGTCAACAAGGATGAACAGCAGACCTGGGTCTATCACAACGTCTCCGCCAACGGCCTCTCATTCCGAGTAGCTGTAGCGGGCAGCGGGGATCGGCTGTTGTTGTGTTTGCATGGATTTCCTGAATCCGCGCTGTCGTGGCGGCATCAGCTCGCCCCTCTTGCTCACGCAGGCTATCGTGTCTGGGCACCTGACCTGCGAGGCTACGCCGGAACCAGCAAACCCGACGGCATTGAGGCCTATCATCTTGATCAGCTCTTAGACGATGTCACCGCACTCATCAACCATGCACAAGCACGGCAAGTGATTCTGGTCGGGCATGACTGGGGTGGCGTCATTGCATGGTACTACGCCATGCGGCACGCTGCTCGAATAGACGGGCTCATTATCTTGAACGCTCCACATCCGGCCTGTTTCGAGCGTGAAATACGTCGATGGCGCCAACTCCGTCGATCATGGTACATGTTGGCCGGTCAAATCCCCCGACTTCCGGAATGGATTCTCACCGCCAAGCAGGCTCGGCTCATCGGTGTGATTTTTGACATCATGCGGGCGCACCCTGACTCTATTCCCGACCACATCGTACGCTGTTACAGGCAACAGGCTGCTGAGCCTGGTGCCCTCACCGCCATGATCAACTACTACCGGGCGGCGATTCTCGGAGGCGGCGCACGCCGCCAGCGTCGATTGGGTTACCCCACCGTCCGACTCCCGACACTGGTAATCTGGGGGCTGCATGACCAAGCATTGACCCGTCACAATCTCGATGGATTGGACGGATTTGTCATGGATCTGACCATCATCCCCTTCCCCCATGCCGGACACTTCGTACATGAAGATGATCCGCAACGAGTCACAGACGATATGCTATGCTGGCTGTCCGACCGATTTCCGCGCGCCTCATCCCCCTCGTAATGCAGGAGGCACCCCCTCGAATTGACATCGCCCACAACCCACTGTAGCGTTCCGTTGCCTCATACCCGTGCTCGACACCGTTATTGTGGAAGGAGTGATCCATGATCCCCCGTAGACCGTTCATACACCTGAGTTTGGCCTTATGCCTCGGCACGGCCATCACTGCCATTGCCGCGGAACCATCCGATCCTGAATCGGCCGTTCGCCGCATGATTCGAGCCAACGCCGAAAAAGATCTCGCCACCCTGTCAAAAATGATGGCACACGATGCCGATATCATCAGCTACGCCGTGGCAGGCCGAAAATACATCGGCTGGCAAGAACTGGAACAGGGGATCCGTGAGGAATTCATCAATGCCAAAAAACTTGAAATCCCGATCCGTGAACTCACGGTCTGGACTAAAGGGGATCTCGCCTGGTACGCGATGGAACTCGACTATATTCGGTATGTCGAAGAAGACGGCGAACTGACGCGCACGGTCCTTCCCATGCGGGAAACCGGTGTCTTAGAACGTCGCGAGGGCCGCTGGCAACTGTTGTCATGGCACGAATCGTTGCGTTCCGCTTTGCAAAGCCGCCGGCAAGCCCTATCCGACACACATCCTTCT
>JAOUPN010000492.1 GCA_029879905.1 Nitrospira sp.
GGACGGGTCCGGTGTCGATGCCTGCCGTGAAATTCTCGCATCCGGTTCCGGTGCGCGAGTGATTTTCTTGACCTCGTTCGCCGATGACGAGTCGGTGTTGGCGGCGGTGATTGCCGGTGCCAAAGGGTACATCCTTAAGGAAATCGATACGGCCTCCTTACTCCAGGCGATCTCGTCCGTGGCCGAAGGTCGCTCGATTCTTGACCCGACCGTGGTCGAGCAGGCGCTCCGCTGGCTGCGCGGATTTGCGGCCGGACAGAAAATGCCGGGGAACGATAAACTCTCGGAGCAGGAGGAGCGCGTATTGGCGTTAGTCGCCGAAGGGAAAACGAACAAAGAGATTGCGACGGAGATGAACCTGAGCGACAAGACCGTCAAAAACTATCTTACCAATGTCTTCAAGAAGCTTCAGATCACCAGGCGGGCGCAAGCGGCAGCCTTATTCGTCAAACGCAGGCCCTAACTTCGGCAAACTAGCCCTAGTGCACTAGGGACTAATGTTTTCCTCACCATTCCCCTTTCCCATCTAGGTAATCCTTCCGGTTACGATGTACCCTAGCATCATGCTGAACCGGGACGGAAAGCCCGTCGCGGTCCATATTGAGGATCTGCGGTAAATCACACCGGTGGTTCGTACGGAAAGAGACTTCGGTCTATGAAGACGTCTCATGTCGCACATGCTCTCGCCGACTGCGTATCCGATGGAGTCATCGTGGCGGATGCAACCGGTGGTCTGGTCTATGTCAATCCATGCGGCTTGACGCTGCTGGGAGCCGGTCATTCCCGAGATGTTCTCGGTAAGTCTCTCGCGGTGGTGTTTCGACCGGATGATGCTTCGGATAGTCTCCAGCCGATTTCGTTTCGCGCTCGTGGAAGGGATGACCGCGAGATGCCGGTTGTTGGAAAGCTCCTACGAATCGACGGTGGGTTGACGGAGGTACGCGGTACCTCACTTCAGGTTCTCTGGAAAGGAGCCGGGCGGTGTCGTCTGTTGATCGTGCGGCAAACTGCCCTGTCGGATACGTATCATCGTACTCCTGATCAGGCCGATGGGTATTGGGAGCCCGTCGAGGGCGGGGCTCGAGTTGGAAGTTGGGAGCGCGACCTCGCGGCAGGCACCGAAACGTGGTCCGACGATCAATACCGTATTCTTGGGTATGAGCCGGGAACGGTCTTGCCGGGGCCCGATGCATTGACGCAAGTTCTCCATCCGGATGATCGGGATCGGGTGTTGGGCGCTCTCGAACAGTCGCTTTCCTCAGATGCCGCGTACGACGTGGAGTGCCGCGTTATTCACCCGGGCGGCGCGCATCGTGTGATTCGATGCCGAGGCGTGGTTATTCGGAACATGGTCGGCAAGCCGATTCGTATTTTAGGGACGACTCACGATCGAACTCTGGGTGCGTGTTCAGAATCTGCGGCCGAACGGGCCGTGCGGGAGAGCAGGGAACAGCGTGACCTCGTTGCGCGATCCGCGCATATCGGGATCTTTGAGTGGAACCACCGAACCGGTCGTGTCTACTGGTCGACGATTCTTCGCGATATTTTTGGTGTGAGTCCCGATGCGCCCGTTTCTCTTCGGCGGTACGTCAAAGGTATTCACCGAGCGGATCGGGAACGTATTCTTGCCCTGCTTCGAGAGACTACTGATGTGATGGACTCGTCCGATGACGGATGTGTTCAGGTCGAGCATCGGATTGTCAGGTCCGACGGAACGGTGCGGCACATCCGCTTGCAATTCCTGACAAGGTTTGAGGGAGAGGGGGCTGCACATGCTCCCGGCCGTACCATCGGAACGGTCGTCGACGTCACGGATCACATACTTGCAGAAGCCTACCGGCGTGAAGCGTCAAAGCTGATGACGATCGGCACATTGGTCGGTGGTATTGCCCATGAATTCAATAATAGCCTGACCGCCGTACTGGGATTTAGCCAGTTGGCGCTCCCTCTGATTGCGGAGGAGAACAAAGCTCGCCGCCATATCCAGCAAGTCATAGCTGCGGGGAGGACGTCCGGCGAGTTGATCCAACAGTTGTTGATGTTCAGTAGGCGCAGCGACCGGTCGCGGCGTTCTCTGTCGCTGTCCGTCTTGTCGAAGGCCGCGGTAAAATTACTGCAGTCGACGATCCCGCCGTGGGTTGAACTGAGAGAGCGGATCGCTGTTTCAACCAGCCCGATTGAGGCCGACGAAACGGAGATGCGCCAGATGCTCGTGATCTTGATGGCCGGTGCCATGCAAGCGATGCGTAGTGCCAGTGGGATTCTGACGGTTGAGCTCATGGATAGGACTCTGTCTGCCGATCTGGTCACACCTCATCGTCGAATCCCAGCCGGACAGTATGTGTGCTTGCACGTCACGGACTCCGGTGAAGGTCTGGAACCTCAGGTGGTTGCCGCCATCGATGACCCGTTCTTTGAGGAGAAACCTCAGAGCGAGGAGCGGGGAATGGGGCTGTCCGTGGTCCGCGATATCGTCATGTCCCATGGAGGCCTGATGCAGGTTGAAAGCCTGGTCACTCAGGGGACGACGGTTTCGGTCTATCTGCCTGTGTTGACGGCTTGTGCGTCGTCGGTTTCCGATGAGAATG
>JAOUPN010000493.1 GCA_029879905.1 Nitrospira sp.
GATTGAGCCGCGGTGGTGCGCTTCATGAATTAACGAGATGATGGGGGGAGGTGGAAGGTCTGTGTACGATTGATCATGACGGGCTTGATGCTAACATGGGAACCACGGACGGTCAAGAATTGTGGCACTCACAAAGGAGGCGTGGTCTGCTCGAACATACCAGCTTCCGAATCCCTCCGTTGCTCTCCCTCATCAGGCGCAACCAAATCCAGCGGAAGCGTCAGCGTATTCGTCAATACGTCGACTGCAAGCTGAGCCAACCCCGACAATCCAGATGCAAAGGACTTGACCGGCAAATATGTGACTTCGGGATCTTTGATGACCCCCTGAACGGCAAAAATCGCCGTCGCCAGCCCCTTGCGCTCGCCGCCAAGAATCCGGCCAAAAAGTGGGATAGCTTTGAGGAATTTTGAATACGACCCGAACGGGCTGACGGCCGTCACGAGATCTAACTGGTCCGTCGGCAGATCATAGTGGCCCACCGCCGTAATTTTGAGAATCGGACTGTCGATCACCAGATTCTCGGTCTGAAACACCCCATCCTTGACCGTCACCGTTCCGGCGATCTTGTTGTACGGCAATCCCTCTTTTTCCAGATCGACTTTCCCCTGCAGCACCGCCGGCACATTCAACAGGCTGATGATCTTCCAGATCGCCCGCTCGTCCGACTTGAAGATGTGCCCGTTTTCCAATAACACATCGACCTTGCCGTTCAACGACGGGTACACCCCGTGGGGATTACGCCCATGCCCTCGAATAGACCCGCTTAGGCGCATGTCCCCGGTCATACTGTGAACCGGGGTGCCCGCTAATTGTAGCCAGTCTTCTACCGGCAAACTTGTCGTCCGGAACGACAGATCTACCTCTGCCGGAGCGTTTCTGTGAAGCCGCGACACAAGCCGCCCGGCAACTTGACCTTCTCCTATCCCTCCTGCAATACGATCGATCTCTAGCGCCCCCTCACGGATATTCACCCTGGCGGATAACCCCTCGACCGTCAAGTGGTGATATCGTCCCTGTGCGATCGCGACGGACATCGTCGTCTGACCATTTTCCGCTAAGGTTTCGAGCAGTTCTCTGATAAGAGATCGATGCTCGGATGGAAACAGCAGAAGCAGGTCCATGTGCTTCGACTCAATTTTGCCGGTAATCAGCGGTTTGGTGCCCCAGTTCTTAATGGAAGCCTCAATAGCGACATCGCTGTCGCCCATATTGAACGTCAATTGCTTGATTTCTGCTCCGTGAGGCACAAATTTCACCCGAGCATAGATATCGTACAGCGCGCCGATTTCTCCTCCCGTCGGCAGCACACCGTCGGTCAAGGCCACCCACCCGGTAATCTGCCAGGCATGCCAGTCCGTTCCTTTTCCCTTGATGTCGAGGGATACTTCAAACTTGCCCTCCTTGATCCCGCCCATGGTGACCCATTGAGGCAATTGAGACAGCGACAGCGTCCCGGTCACGACTGATCCATTGATCTTGAATCGGTCGCCGAGCAGCATGCGCCCCTTCGCTGCAACTTCGACCGCCGGCAGAATCAACTTCATGCGGTTCACGGCCAACACGTGGGCCGTGGTCACCTCGCCCTCGAATTCCACAGTAGCCGGTGCGCCGACAGGCTTTTCCCCCAGCCCTGGAAATACCACCTTCGATTCATCAAGCACCAGAGCGCCGCGGAGATACGGAGCGGCCGTCCGACCCGATAACGATACAGTCGCCACAGCACGACCTTCAAACGCTTCGGGAGGCGTGGACATGGGAATCAGACGGACAATCGACTCGACGGCGCCGTGCACCCGCACCGAAAAATCCTGGAACCCACTCTTCTCACCTCCCGTCATCGTTCCTTGGACCTCGATCTCGGCATCACCGACATGCCCCGTCACTTGATCAAACTGCGTTGCCCCCGCATTCAGGATAAATCGCCCCTGCAACCCGGTGACACGTTCAGGCAACGCCGGATGATTGAACCCCACGGAATGAGCGGCAATTTCGCCTCCGGCAAACTGAATGCCTCCCGGCTGATCCATCGCACCGACCAAGCGAAAGGTCGGTCGAGTCATGCCGTTCACATCCGTGAGACTCACCAAGGCCTGTGTCAAATGATCGCTCCGTACCGTCTTGGCAAGGACTTCCACCAGCTGTGCAGCAGCCATATTGCCGGTGACATCCAATTCGAGCCAAGGCCTTCCCTCAAGAAATGACACCAGCGCCTTCCCATCGGTCAGTTGAATGGTCCCGTAATTCCCTGTGATCTCCGCCACACGAATGCGTCCGGGCTCCACAAACACCCTGCCCGCAAGACCGGTCGACGCTACCCGATTCGGCCCGATCAAGGCACGCGCGTCTTGCACATGGAATTCGCCGGTCGCCGAAAGCAGCTCTTCCTCTGCCGCGCTGCCGGTCAAGGAGGCATTCAACACTTGCACTTTCCCGTCGATCCGACGGTCGGCCACAACATCCATAATCCACGGATCAATCCACCCGGCAGGAACGGTTTTTATCACCTGGGACAACGAAACCAGTGAACTGCTGAAGGTCACGGCGAACGTCGGGTGCGGCGTCATGAGACCGGCCAGGTTGGCTT
>JAOUPN010000494.1 GCA_029879905.1 Nitrospira sp.
GTTTCTTTGGAGATGAGAGCCATCACCTTGGCGGCAAATTCCGGATGGCAGTTCAAACCTGTGCCGACGGCGGTCCCGCCCAGTGCCACTTCACTCAAGGCCTCCTGCGCTCGTGTGACGCGCTGAATGCCCAGCTCAATCTGACGGGCATAGCCGCCGAACTCCTGTCCCAATCGCACAGGCGTGGCATCCTGTAAATGTGTGCGACCGATTTTCACGATCTTGTCGAACTCTTTGGCCTTGCTATCGAGCGCCTTGTGTAATCGAGTTAAGGCCGGAATCAGTTGTTGCTGCATCGTCTCGACTGCGGCGATATGAATCGCGGTGGGGATGACGTCATTGCTCGATTGGCCGAGATTCACATGGTCGTTGGGGTGCACCAACTTGCTGCCGCGCGCACCGCCGAGCAACTCCGTTGCACGGTTGGAAATGACCTCGTTGGTGTTCATGTTCGTAGAGGTACCGGACCCGGTCTGAAAAATATCCACCGGAAACTCTGCGTCCAATTTACCATCGACCACTTCGGTCGCCGCCTGGTTGATCGCATCAGCCGCCTTCTTATCGAGCAGATTCAACGAGTGGTTGACCGTAGCCGCCGCCCGCTTGATCAATCCCATTCCTCGAATCACCGACCGCGGCATCCGCAAGGGGCTGATGGGAAAGTTCTCGATCGCGCGGGCAGTCTGCACACCGTAATAGGCGTCGGCCGGTACGGCCAACTCACCCATCGTGTCACGTTCAACTCTGGTAGCACCTGTTTGCGTAGCTGACTGATTGTCTGTCATACCTCCACTCCCTGTAAGAATTTTCATGCGTTGCGGGCGTCATGATAAACGTAGACCACTACCTTTCACAAGACCATGGTGTGCCGATACCTCTTCTCCTGACGATCCAAACCCACGACTGAACACCTATCTCTTGCACCCTTAAGCGGCGCTCTCCTATAGTGTCCTCTCCTGTATGTTCACGATCTGGCATAGTGTAAAGAACGGCCATTGGCCTTCACTCGTGGGAGCATGGCTCCATCTGACGGTCAGTTTTATGGTCTGGCTGCTCGTCGGGGCGATGAGTCTTCCGCTCGCCGACTCACTGCAACTCAGCGACTCAGACATATCCTGGCTGATATCGCTGCCGTTACTTGGCGGAGCAGTATTGCGAGTCATCGCCGGGTGGAGTGCCGATTGGTTTGGTGCACGACCAACCGCGCTGGCCATTCTTATGGCGGAGTTCCTCCTATTGTGCTGGGGCTGGCTTGGTGTCACCGGCTATGGTGCGGTCCAGGTGTTTGCAATCGGCCTTGGTGTGGCAGGAGCAAGCTTTGCGGTAACCCTCCCGATTGCCGGTCGAGCCTACCCCCCGGCAACGCAAGGATTAGCCCTTGGACTAGCCGCATCAGGAAATATCGGCACGGTGCTCATTTTATTCTTAGCGCCGCGTTGGGCCACCGCAATGGATTGGCACCAAATCTGCGGCATCATGGCCTGTATCGTTGCGGCAACGACGGTGGGATTCATCCTTATGGTCCCACGAACACCGCTGATGCCTCAATCCCAGGGCCTCGCATGGTGGCACCATGCCGCGCAGGTCGTCCACCGTCGTTCAGCCTATTGGCTCTGTGGCCTCTATGCCATCACGTTCGGCGGTTTTGTTGGATTGTGTAGCCTACTGCCGCTGCTCTTGCATGATGTCTATCATATCGATGCGATTCAGGCCGGCACGGTTGCGGCACTGTGTGGATTACTGGGGAGCCTCATTCGTCCGGTCGGCGGCTATGTAGCAGATCGGCATGGAGGAATGCGAGCGCTGTATTATGTTCTACCTGCGATTGCCGGATCCATCGTGGCGATCGTCAGCCCTTCGCAGGCGACAGCCATGCTCATGATGCTGCTGGCAACAGCGGCAACGGGCATTGGGAACGGTGTGGTGTTCCAACTCGTCGCGGAATGGTTTCCCAATGAGATCGGCGTCGCATCCGGTGTCGTCGGGGCCTGCGGCGCCGTCGGTGGTTTTCTGCTGCCCCTGCTGGCAGGGATGACGAAAGAGATGACCGGCAGCTATGAGCTGGGGTTTTGGTTGTTTGCCGGGTTGACGGTCTGCGCGTGGGGGACGGTCATGGTTGGTTTACAGACCAACCAGTCTTCGCCAAGCACACCCCATTCCTAAAAATCGCTCCCCAATACTACTACCTAGCAAAACCTGACGCACAATTGTTTCTTGTGCAAGAGCCAGCCCCTCCGAACTCAACCTCAGCCTCAACCTTGACCTTCGCAAAACCGGCGGATTGCCGTCAGAACACCTGCACGATAAAGCATTTGAGATAACGCGTTTCCGGCATGCTGGCGAGGATGGGGTGGTCAGGACCCTGTCCGCGTTGCTCGATCAATCGGATCTCCCGCTTGGCATCGCGCGCCGCCAAGCGAATCGATTTCCAGAGGTCCTCTTCCGAGACAGGATGCGAGCAGGAGCTCGTCACCAAAAACCCTTCCGGCTTGAGTAACTTGAGTCCCAATAGATTGACGTCCTTATACCCGGACAACGCCCGAGGCAATGCCTGCTTACTCCTGGCAAACGCGGGAG